>CALGRQ010000258.1 GCA_937880795.1 uncultured Dyadobacter sp.
GGGCTTCCAGAAAAAAGTGAGCGTAGGTAACAGACAGATTCATATACTCCGGTGCGTGGTGCGTTGAATGCAGACACCAGAAGAGCCTGACTTTATGCCCAAGATAATGATAAACAAAATGTGCTAGCTCCCAAACAATGTACCCATATATAAACCAGTACCAGGTAAGTTCTGTCTTAAAGATGGCATAAGGCTCAAAAAGACCGATACATAGTGCCACCATAGCGATGGAAATAAATCGGGATATAAACCTGTTGAATATGTAGGTGAAAAGAGAGATTTTATATTGTGAAAACGTATACCTCCGATAAAACAAACTCCGTATGATTTCAATTACGAGAAGAATGGGAATGAATGGCCCGGCCACAGCCTGAATTCCTTTGAGTGTCAGGAGTGCTTCGTAATTCTCTGTTTTGATTATTTCCAGCAGGGCATGATAACCGAAAAAGCCTGTTATTTCCTTGTAAATGGTTTCGAGAAACTCCATATTCATTCAGGTTTAGAGGTCGTATAATTGGTCAGGAATATTGAGAAAAACACTCCGGTAATTGACTTACGGTCGATGGTACGTATTCACAAAAACCGACACCATCCTGGTTACTTCCGTAGCCTGCACTTTTGTGTTTGTTACGCACAATCTCATCAATTTATGTTATTTTTCGAATTATTTGAAATCCTGTTTATTGTTAACAATCTGTTGTAATTTCTATGTTAAAGAAAGTATTTTTTTGTATTCTACTCATGATGGGATTGTGCCCTGTATATTCTCAAAATAGTGGAGAGAAGCAAAAGGTAAAAGAGGAGAATTTGAAGGCTGATAAACCGAGTGATGAAAAAAGGAAGGAGTCCTCGCGTATTCTTCAAAATGACAAGCAGATTACAACGAAAAGTGAAGTAACCATAAAAGGACAGAAGGTCCCCTATAAGGTAACGGTAGGCAGTTTGCCGGTTTGGAATGATGAGGGGCAGGAAATTGCCGGTGTGTTTTTTAATTATTTCGAGCGGACCGATGTCGCGAATCAAAGCGCAAGGCCGCTTATATTTTCATTCAATGGTGGACCGGGTACGGCCTCGGTCTGGATGATGATTGGTTATACCGGGCCGCGTATATTGAATGTAGACGATGAAGGGTATCCGATTCAGCCATATGGCATGAAGGATAATCCAAACTCGATACTGGATGTGGCAGATATCGTGTATATAGATCCGGTGAATACAGGATTTTCCCGTATGGCGAATAAGGATGTTTCCGGAAAGCAGTTCTTTGGTGTAAAGGCTGATATTAAATATCTGGCCGACTGGATTGAAACCTTCTTAATTCGTTACAATCGTTGGGCTTCTCCAAAATATCTGGTGGGGGAAAGCTATGGTACCACACGGGTATCGGGCTTAGCCATGGAATTGCAAAATAGCCACTGGATATACTTAAATGGCGTTGTTTTGGTTTCCCCTACAGAGCTTGGACTGGAACGTACGGGGCCGGTTGATGGTGCATTGCGTTTACCATATTTTGCGGCTACGGCATGGTATCACAAGGCATTAGCCGCCGACCTGCAACAGAAGGATTTAACAGACATGCTACCCGAAGTGGAGAAGTTTACGGTGGATGAGTATATACCGGCTCTGGCAATGGGAGGTACTTTAAGTGAAGCTAAAAGAAAGGATATTATTGCCAAGGTAGCGCGATATTCTGGTTTGTCAGAAAAAGCGGTGAGTCAGCAAAACCTGGAAATCCCCTTTGACTTCTTTTGGAAAGATTTATTAAGAGATAAGGGGTATACGGTGGGGCGCCTGGATTCGCGGTATCGGGGTATTGACCATAAGGATGCAGGAGAGCAACCGGATTATAATGCGGAACTTACTTCCTGGTTACATTCCTTCACGCCAGCCATTAATATGTATCTGCGAGAAGAATTGAAGTATAAAACCGACTTGCGTTACTTCATGTTTGGACCCGTGCATCCATGGGATAGAAGCGGTGATAAAACCGGAGAAAATCTGCGTGACGCTATGTTGCAGAATCCCTATCTGCATGTTCTGGTTCAATCTGGTTACTATGACGGCGCTTGCGATTACTTCAATGCGAAATATAACCTATGGCAAATGGATCGTGGGGGCAAACTGAAAGACCGCATGGACTGGGTAGGATATCGTAGTGGGCATATGATGTATCTCAGAAAGCCGGACATCGCCGCAAGCAATGAGGATTTGAGAAAATTCATTCAGAAAACTACGGTTAAAAAAGATCAACCTGCCAAATATTAGCGTATCAGTATATGCTGGCAGTAGTAACTTATTAACTATAATTGATTCACTTACTCAGTACCACCTAAACGGCCCATGGCATTAAACTACATATTCGTAGGTTTTTTTGTGATTGCTTTTGTCATTGCAACACTAAAATTTATTATTACCGGTGATGTGCAAACCTTTAAAGCCATTACAGAAGGAATGCTTGACATGGCCAAAATTGCCGTGATGGATATTGCTTTACCACTCACGGGTGTCATGACTTTCTTTTTAGGGGTACTGAACGTAGGGGAGAAGGCAGGGATTATCAATGCGTTGGCTCGTTTTATCGGTCCGTTTTTTAACAAATTATTTCCGGAAGTGCCGAAAGATCATCCCGCCAATGGACAAATGATCATGAACTTTTCGGCCAATATGTTGGGGCTGGATAATGCCGCTACGCCATTTGGACTCAAAGCGATGCAAAGTTTACAGGAATTAAATCCTAGTAAAGACACTGCTTCCAATGCCCAAATTATGTTTTTGGTGTTGCACACCTCAGGTTTACAGATTATCCCACTCTCCATCATTGCGCAACGAGCTATCTTGGGGGCAAGTAGTCCATCCGATATATTTATACCTTGTGTGGTTGGTACTTATGTTACAACGGTGGCTGCAATGCTCATAACAGCGGCCTGGCAGCGGACTAATTTGTTCAATAAATCCGTCATGCTAGGACTTGGCTCTGTCACCACCATTATGGGTTTGCTACTGTGGTATCTTTCGGGCTTGCCCAAGGAGCAGATCGAAACCATATCCATTGTTACGGGCAATTCTATATTATTGATGGTAGTTGCCGGCTTTCTTTTTTGGGGGCTCGTCAAGAAAGTGAACGTGTTCGATACGTTCATTGAAGGGGCCAAAGCCGGTTTTACAACAACTGTTACAGTTATACCTTACTTGGTTGGGTTATTAGTGGCTATTAGTGCGTTTCGTAGCTGTGGTGCGATGGATTATGTTATTGATTTCTTGAAATGGATATTCTCCTTTTCCGGATTTAATACGGATTTTACAGATGCGTTACCGGTTGCACTGATGAAACCTTTGAGCGGAAGTGGGGCCCGGGCCTTGATGATCGATGCGATGAAGGAGTTTGGGCCTGACTCATTTGTAGGTCGTTTGGTTTGTATTTTTCAAGGTTCGGCCGATACCACTTTGTATATTGTAGCATTGTATTTTGGTTCGGTAGGTATAAAAAATACCCGCTATGCCATTGTTGCCGGTCTCATGGCTGATCTCATTGGGGTACTGGCAGGTATATGGTTGGGGTATCTGTTTTTTCATTCGTAAAAAACAGACAAATTACCCTTTACCTAGATATGCAACCGTCCGTATAAAATGGATGGTTGTTTTTTAGGGCAACATGTAATATTGATCAACAAACTTATCCAGCAATGACTAAATCGTTACGAAAATCTGTACTTATCGCTTGTATAGTAGCCGGATTTGCCTCTTTAGAAACTGTTTGTGCGCAAACCAAAGTTGAACAGGCACCTCATACTTATTCGCTTGAAGATTGTATACGGATAGCCCTGACCAACAATCCCCAGATTAAGATTTCGGAATTGCAGGTAAAAACCAGTGAAAATGCGTTACAACAATCGCGCTGGCAGCGTTGGCCTAGTCTCAATTTTAGCGCAGGACAGGGGTTTAGTTCTGGACGGAACATCGACCCGTATACCAACAACTACGTGCAGCAAAGTGTAAGTTCGAGTAACTATCAGTTGGGTTCGTCGGTGGTTTTATTTAACGGGTTCCAGTTGCAAAATGCCGTAAAGAGAAACGACGTGAATGTGAAAGCGAGCCAGAAGGATCTGGATGCGGCACGTAACGACATTATGCTCAATATTGCCCTGTCTTATCTTCAGGTGATCACCAATGAAGAATTAATAGAAGTGGCACAGCGCCAGGTGGATGCCTCCAACTTACAAGTTGGACGAACCGCTAAACTAGTAGAAGCCGGCACATTGGCCGAAAGTAATTTGCTGGATTTAAAGGCACAACTTGCCAATGATGAACTTACGCTGGTAAACGCACAGAACAACTTGGAAACAGCTAAGTTAAATCTGAAGCAGTTTATGAATATGCCTGGCAGTGAACAGATTAATGTGGTAAAAGTGCCTGTTAAAGATCCTGGTTTACAGCCATATGATGCCTCAATTCAGGAAATTTATGACGTTGCCATTGGTAATTTACCTCAGATGAAAGCGGCCGAATTACGTATAGAATCAGCGCGTCGAAATATTGAAATCGCAAAAGGAGCCGGTATGCCTTCTTTGTCGTTAAGTGGAGGCATGGGAACTGCCTTCTCTAGTGTTGCGCCCAAGCAGCGATTTGTGTCAGATGGAACAGGTAGTACAACGGTGGATGTTCCATCAACGACCAGTTTTGTAACCTACGGAGGTGTGACTGTTCCTGTTATCCAAAGAGTTACTACACCCAATGGCCAACTTCAGGATTTTGGGTATTTCAATCAATTGGATGGTAACAGGAATACGTCCGTTAGTTTAAGCTTACGGATTCCTATTTTTAACCAATTTCAGGTGAAATATAATGTATCCAATGCGAAAATTCAGCAGATGAATGCGCAATACCAATCGCAGCAAGTACAGCTAAATATTCGCAAAAATGTGGAGCAGGCTTATATCGATATGAATAATTCGGCGAAACGTTATTCCGCTACGGCTAATCAGGTACAAGCACTCAATGAAGCATTTCGTGTGGCACAGGTTCGGTTTGATGTGGGTGCCATCAATTCTGTGGAATATAATATAGCCAAAGCCAATCTGGATCGTGCCAATTCTAACCTGATCCAAACCAAATATGACTATGTTTTCCGCACCAAAATTCTAGATTTCTATATGAACAGACCTTTGTCTGACTTTTAATCTAAACTGGTGAACTAGTAAGTTACCTATTGCAAAGCAAACGTTAAATCAAAAGAATATATGGCGCGTAAATCTTCTAATCGAATATGGTGGATCACCGGAGGTGTATTGTTGCTGCTGGTAGCTGGATTATTCGGTGCCAAGCAAGCCGGATTAATCGGGAAGCCTAAAACTACGGAGGTGGAGTACGCAACCGTAAAGCGAAATGATATTATAGAGAGAGTAACTGCTTCGGGAAAGGTGCAACCGGAAGTTGAAGTGAAGTTAAGTCCGGACGTTTCCGGGGAAATAATTAGTCTCAATGTAGCTGAGGGCGATTCCGTGGTTAAAGGACAATTGTTGTTAAAAATTCGTCCAGATAATTATGAGTCGTTAATGGCCCGGGCACAGGCCTCGGTGAATTCAAGTAAAGCCAATTACGAGCAAACAAAGGCCATGGTGTTGCAGGCTGAGTCGCGGTTGATTCAGGCCAAGGCAAATTACGAGAGGAATAAAAAACTGTTCAATGATAAGGTTATTTCAGCATCTGATTTTGAAACTTTTGATTCGAACTATGCCGTAGCACAGCAAGACGTAGCCTCGGCCAAAGCCAATGTTTCGGCGGCTTTGTTTAATATTAAAAATGCCGAGGCTGGTATGCGCGACGCAGCTGAAAACTTAAGAAAAACGACCATTTTTGCGCCGGTTAGCGGGATTATTTCTTTGCTTAATGTGGAGGTTGGAGAACGTGTGGTGGGAACATCGCAAATGGCTGGAACGGAAATGATGCGTATAGCCAATCTTAGTAATATGGAAGTGCGCGTGAATGTTAACGAAAACGACATCGTACGCGTGTCCATTGGTGATACGGCCGAGATTGATGTGGATGCATATAGCGCTTCGGGCCGGAAATTTAAAGGTATTGTAAAAGAGATCGCTAACACCGCCGCTGGTTTAGCTTCGGCCACCAGCACGTCGC
>CALGRQ010000259.1 GCA_937880795.1 uncultured Dyadobacter sp.
TGGCACCCAGATTGGTTTCGAAGGTGGTGCCCTGCCTCCTGTTAGAAGCTTCGGAGCTAACTTGAACTTTACATTCTGATCACGGTAAACCTATATAAATATTATAGATATGAAATTCAAATTCATTCCCATCATACTGGTAGGCATGCTGGCGTTTCCCGCCTGCGACAATTTTGAAGAGCTGAATAGCGATCCGGCCCGTTCCAGCGAAACGCAACCGGAATTCTTACTCGCCAATGCCCAAAAAAGAACATCAGATTTATTGTACGACACCTATTTCAACGGGCGGGTAGGTATGCAGCTTTCTCAATACTGGACGGGAACGGACAAAACAGGCGAAACCCGTTTTCTCTTCACGAATGACGGACTGTGGACAGGACTGTACACGGGCCCGCTGACCGATCTGGAAGAAATGATCAAGTATTACGACCGGCACCCCGCTGAAACCAGTGCGCACACCATTGCGGTGTCCGAGATTATGAAAGCATGGATTTTTCATATACTCACAGATGTATACGTAGACATTCCATATAGTCAGGCATTAAAAGGTGACGGCAACTTACAACCCGGATACGATCGTGGAAAAGATGTGTATACCGCGCTTTTGACTTCCTTAAAAAAACAAGTTGACGTTTTATCGGGACCGTCGGCAGGGGCTATCCGTGGAGACCTTGTCGCCAAAGGGAACCCTACGCAATGGATCAAAATCGCTAATGCCCTGCGTCTACGCATCGCCATGCGCATGGCAGACGCTCAACCCGCCGAAGCCAAGGCGGTTATAGAAGAAGCTGTGAAAAACACCTTCACTGCGGTGAGTGACGATGCCTACTTTCCCTATAACCTCACCAATGCAACAAGTAGGTTTCCTTATAACGATGTGGATCGCCCACTGGTTGAATTTGCGGTAACATCTACGCTGGTAGACTATCAAAAAGAAACCAACGACCCTCGTTTGGCAGTATATGCCCGTCCCGACCAAAAAACCAACGCCTACATTGGTAAACCTTATGGAACCGAAGCCAATGCCCCACTTATGACCGAACTGTCCAAGCCCGGGGTACAAGCATTTAGCGGAACTGCAAAGGGATATATGATTACCTATGCTGAGGTAGCTTTCATTAAAGCGGAAGCAGCCGCCCGAGGTATGAACGTAGGTACCGAATCGGCGGAAGATCTATACAAAACGGCGGTTACCGCATCCATGAACCAATGGGGTATTACCGACAGCAAGGTGATCAGCACCTACCTGGAAGGCGTTCCATACAAGGGAGGAACCTGGCGAAACGTAATTGGCAGCCAAAAATGGTTGGCGCTGTATATGCAGGGGATCCAAGGCTGGATGGAGCGTCTTCGTCTTGATCCTAAAAAACCCAACGGACAGGAACTACTCATTGCACCCGTTTCAGGAAGTTTGGATCTGGATATTAAAGATGGGGTTGTGAAGCGATTGAAATACCCAACTACCAGTCGGGCTTCGAACCCGGTTAACAGTGAAAACGCAGCCAAGAATATAGGTGGCGACTCACAGGCTACCAAAAACTGGTGGGACACCCTGTAAAACCTCAGAGCGATGCCACAAAAATGGCATCGCTCTTTTTATATACATCAACATAAAACCATAGAAAGAGCCCGCTTTTTGGAAAACGTCAAAGACCCGATTAATTTTAATTCAGGTTAGAATAGAAAACAGAACAACATTTTGATCATTCCGACGAATTTCCAAAACCTATATAAACCCATACAGCCCACTGTCAAACCTTCGTCGGATGTGGGGTGCTATGAAGAAATACTGCCCGCACCGGCTTTGTCCAATTTAATTTGCTGCTACTGGCGACTCCAAACCTTGGAACCCTTGACAGCCCCTTTTTATTACCGTGTGGTGGCGGATGGCTGCATGGATATTTACTTTGACCGTAACAATCCCGAAGACAGTTTTGTAATGGGGTTTTGCAAGCAATATACCGAATTCCCACTATACGATACTTTTGATTACATCGGCATTCGATTCTTTCCGAGTATTTTTCCTCAACTCTTCAAAATAGCTGCTTCTGAACTAAGCAACCGATTCGAAAAACTAGATGCAGTTATTCCCCGAACCGCTTCATTCATCGCAGATTATTGTTCGCCCCAACAATCATTGGATCAAATCATCCAAACACTGGATCTTTACTTCCTAAACTTAATGCACTCGAATTTTATGGACAACGATCCACGATTCTATAACGCATTGAATATCATACTCGATAAACAGGGGATCATTCAGGTAGAGAAAGATTTGGATACCGGATTGAGTACAAGACAACTACGCAGGCACTTCGACTACTATATCGGCGATTCTGCAAAGACATTCAGTAAGGTTGTTCGTTTTCAAAACATCTTACGTGAGGCAGGCCAATCGCCTTCTATACCGCCAAGGTCAGCAGAAACTGGCTATTACGACCAGGCGCATTTCATCAAAGAGTTTAAAACGCTTTACGGTAGCACGCCCGGCAAAATATACGAAAGGTAAATTTTGTCCGATTTTTACAATCTTCGGAAGAGCCCTCTTCCCAATTTTGTGGCGTATCAAAGTTACGCCGATGAAAAAACTCATTGTACTTATCTTCATAGCCTCCATGGCTTTTGAGGGATTTTCTCAAACATCTTCCACACCAAAAACACATCAAGCCATGAAACTGAACGCCGGCATTGTCACCGAAAAACTAGCCGAGACCAAGCACTTTTACACTTCTGTACTCAACTTTGGTATCACCTTTGAAAACGAATTTTATCTGTTGATGCATACGCCTAATCAGGAGTCTGAAATTAGCTTTTTACTCCCCAACCACCCCTCGCAGCAACCTCTTTTTCATAAACCATTTACAGGCCAGGGAATGTATTTAACCCTTGAAGTAGAAGACGTAGATGCAATATATGATACAATCCAGAAAGCGGGCGTAAAAATTCATATCGAACTGCGAGACGAACCCTGGGGAGACAGACACTTTGCCATACTGGATCCTAACGGAATTGGTATTGACATTGTAAAATATGCACCGGCTGCTCCATAAGCCACTGCGAAGAAGAATATATTGACGGTTTCAATAAACCCGTAAAGCGGCCGAGCACATTCGCTCCAAGTATATATAAGCACGTAAAAGTTGGCAACATGCCAACTTTTACCATTACCGATCTTTCCTTAACCATTCATTTCGTATCCCTTATAGATCATTTCTCCATCACAATTCAGATTTCACGAATACCAAAAACAAGACCTCCTCTCCTAACCCTTTACCATTCACAACCGGAGCTTTCAAAGTCTGATTTAAATAAAATCCATCTTTCGCCTGATTGTTTAGGGCATTTTCTATTTTGGAAGCTACTGCTTCCGCTGTTCCTCCCGTTGCAATAGGTACTGTTTTATACGTTGTATTGGGTCTCGTGGATTTTGTACTTACGCCACTTTGATTTTGCGCGATGGTCACTAAGGAAACAGAGAGCAGCACTGCAACGACCAGAATGATTGCATTTTTCATAGTTTTCTTTAATTAGTGATAAAAAATATTTTCATAAGCTAATAACTTTCTTCAAAACAAAAAAGCACATACATCCTATAACGTATTGATAACTAGCAAATAGCGGTATACAGCCAAAAAGGGAAGATATTTCTTTCTAAATTTTTATTCTTCTTAATCGACATTAAACCCTATATACCTCTTTCAAAATATTTCCTTTTGCAATGCGAGAATCACACCAAAAAATTGTCAGCCGATTTCAATCCTACATAAAAATACACATTGACTGAGATCACTATATTTTTTTATAAATTGAGCCAGGTCGAAGTTTAGAAGCTACGCCAAAAGGTTTTGTTTCATCAAACGGCTCATGCCGGTATTTAAACGAATATGCACTCTACTTCCAATCCTGATCTTGCCTATGTGTCTCTCCCTTTTGATTGGAAAGGGACACCGATTACGGAAAAAGGGCGTTTTGTAAATCACGAGTTCCCTTTCAACAATTCGTTGCTGATGTTACTAAAATGGCAAACGCAGCAAAATCCGCAGAAAAACGAAAAACAAAATGACCTGTGGCGTCTGAACGTACCAGACCAATGCGATTTCCTCACCTCGAAACGGGATGGCATCGTTTGGCTTGGACATGCGTCTTTTTTTATACGAATGGGTGGTGTCACGCTGTTAATAGATCCTGTATTTTTTGATAGTCCATTTCTGCGCCGGCTCAGTCCACTCCCCGCTCCTGCCGAGGCCTTTACCAATCTGGACTATATCCTTATTTCTCACGATCACCGTGATCATTGCGATGAAAAAACGATTCGCTTGCTTGCAGCCAACAATCCCACTGCCACCTGGCTGTCTGGGCTAAATATGGACACCTTACTCTTTGACTTCACCAAAAGTAAATATATACAAACGGCTGGTTGGTACCAGCAATACCGAACTGAGCCCGCTATTAAAATTACTTACGTTCCCTCCCGGCACTGGGGAAGACGAGGTTTGCGAGATACTAACCTGCGGCTGTGGGGTGGATTTGTGATTCAGTTCGCAAATAAAACCATATACTTCTGCGGCGATTCCGGTTACGGCAGTCACTTCGCAGATGTTGGCCGGATTTTCCCGAATATCGATTACTGTTTAGTAGGTATAGGGGCTTATAAGCCCGAATTTTTCATGAGCCAGAGTCATACCTCTCCTGCTGACGCATTCAGTGCGTTTCAGGATACACAGGCAAAAATGATGATCCCCATGCACTACGGTACTTTCGATTTGGCTGACGAACCCTTGGGAGATCCCATTCGGGTTTTAAAACAATTGGATACAACCAAAGGTCGCATTAAGTACCCGGATGTTGGTGTAATTACCTGGTAGAATTGCCATCCACCCATTTTTTACCTTAAATTGTGGCATTGTCTATTCTAACCAATTCATAACACCGTTAATAAAAATCTATGAAGAAATTATATGTTTTTTTTCTGCTGGGTGCCGGTTGCTTTACAGCCCATGCCCAGTCGAAGGAAAAAATTAATGCAAGTGATTTAACAAAAATCAAGCAAGTAGGTTCTATATCGATATCTCCTAACGAAAAGAAAGCCATTTACACCGTGCTTACTACGGAGCCTATGGCGGATACACCCTTCGAATACGAATACCGCACCCATTTGTATCTGGTTGATCTTGAAAACAAAAACGAACCCATTGCCTTAACCCAAGGTAGCGAAAGTGCGAGCCAAGCCGACTGGTCACCAGATGGAAGCAAAATCGTATTTGTCAGAAAAGTCAAAGATAAAAATCAGCTTTTCGTATTGCCTGTTAACGGTGGAGAAGCTTGGCAATTGAGCAGTCTCAAATATGGCGCAGGAAGTCCGAAATGGTCACCTGATGGAAACAAAATCCTTTTTAGCGCCGGCTTGTCGATGACAGAAGTATTCAAAGACAGTCTTTTGAACCAGGGTGGAAAAGTACCTGCCTGGTCTTTGGAAAAACCGGGGTTCAGCGACAACCAATTCATCAAACCGGATAAGGATGTAAAGCCTAATCCGGATGGTTCATTGGCAGAAATTCGTGCATACCTCAATAAAGATGTAGAAGATAAAAAGGCGAAGGTTATCAACCGGTTAAACTTTCAGGGCGAAGCCACCACACAACCCGAGCTGAGCTTCTCACATTTGTATACCATTGAAGTAAAGCCGGGCGCAAAGGCTCAACCCGTTACCCGTGGCTTCTATACGTTTGGCCAAGCCAGCTGGACACCCGATGGCAAAATTATTATGGTGACCCAAGGCGACAGTCTGCAACACCCTGATCGGAGCAAGGCCAGCCGTATCATCAGAGCCAATGCCGATGGCTCGGCTGTTGTCGTCCTGCTTAGCGATCCTCAGCACAGTTTTAGTCAGCCTTCTGTATCTCGTGACAATAAATATTTGGCGTACGTAACTTCCACGGCTCAGCTAAAACCAGCCATGTTGGATCAGGGTCGCATTGGTATACTTACACTGGGCTCTGAGGCGCGCCCCTATGTATCGGCTTTCGACCGTAGCGCAGGAGGGTTTACGTGGGCAGCAGATAGTAAGTCGTTGTACTTCACAGCACCTTCCAATGGTGGCTTCCCGGTATACCGTATGAATGTGATCAGCAAGCGGGTAAATCAACTTACGGGTTACAATACAGGTATTACCAATTTCGATGTGGCTTCAAACATAGCCGTTTTTGCCAAAACCGAGATAGCCAATCCATCAGAATTATATACGGCTGATACCGGCTTTCAATCGGAAACCAAACGCAGCAATCACAATACAGAATGGTTGAAAGGTAAAGTTTTAAGCCAACCGGAAAAGCGCACGCTTACCAACGAAAAGGGTCAGCTGGTTGAGTATTGGATCATGAAACCGACACAAGCGGAGCCTGGAAAAAAATATCCTTTATTGCTTCAAATGCATGGCGGTCCAACGGCTATGTGGGGGCCGGGAGAACCTTCCATGTGGCATGAATTCCAATTCTTTTGCTCTCAGGGCTATGGCGTTGTATATGCCAATCCGCGCGGATCTGGTGGTTACGGTGTGGATTTTATGAAAGCCAATTTTCAGGATTGGGGTAAAGGACCGGCCGCCGACGTATTGGGAGCGGCTACCGACGCAGCCAAAGAAGCTTGGGTAGATACTTCGAGACAAGTAATTACGGGTGGATCTTATGCAGGTTACCTTACCACCTGGATCATCTCTCATGACCACCGTTTCAAAGCGGCCCACGCCCAAAGAGGTGTATATGACCTTACCACCTTCCTCGGTGAAGGAAATGCCTGGAATCTGGTTCCGAATTATTTTGGTGGATACCCCTGGCAAGAGGAAATCAAGAAAATTATGGATGCCAATTCACCACAAACTTATGTGGCCAATATCCGCACACCATTATTGATTAAACACGGTGAAACGGATTTGAGAACGGGCGTGATCCAAAGTGAATTGCTATACAAAAGTCTTAAAATATTGGGTAAAGATGTGGAATACGTACGTATGCCGGGTGGCACGCACGAGCTCAGCAGAACAGGTAACCCACGCCAGCGTATAGACAGAACGCTTCGTATATACGAGTTTTTCGAAAGATATGTAGGGCAGAAATAAGGTTTAAAAATATTACAACAAACGAGGCTGGCAGCGATGTCGGCCTCGTTTGTTTTTATTTCCAAAATCCTTGCACACGAATGGCACGTGGACCATCCTTACGTAACCTTAGGGCTTTCCGCAATCGTACACAGGTTGGTATATGTCCTACAATAAAAACTTCTGTATCGGTCAAATCCTGTGTTTCGCTCCATTTTAACAATGCAGAAAAACCACCCTCATCGTCTTGCATAACGGGCTTCACCTCCCACGGCAGTGTATTTCTAAAAGTAGCAATATGTTGCTCGGAAGCAACGGCGATGGCTCCTGTAAAAGAACGATTACCTGCCAGTTGCTTCAATGCCAGAAAGTGCCCCACCGCGCTGGAATCTCCCAACACTACAATTTTGCCCCCCTCCTCAGGCGGTTGATGAGAGGTACTTTTGGGACCTCTGTAATTAATTTCAGTCCCAGCTTGAAGTCCCTTCACCCAACGGCTCCCGGGCCCATCCTGCACGGCGTCGATATACAAAGTACAAGTCCTCTTTACAGTATCCCATTTTGCGGGAGAATAATCTCGGTAATATCCGTCTCCCACATGTATTTTCATATAGGGTGATCTCGTCCAGGCTGACATATCTACTTGTGGGAAATGCACATCCACTTCAAAAAAAATCGCCGGTTCCCACGCCCGCACGTCCAAAACAATTGCATCCTTAACCAACGCCTTGCCAAAAACGCTGAATACCTTTCTTTTTATAAAATTCATATTGGAATCAAGCACAGTTCGCTCCTACGGAG
>CALGRQ010000260.1 GCA_937880795.1 uncultured Dyadobacter sp.
GTGCCAACGACCGTGTTCGGGTTGGTATCGTAGGTTTTTCAGATCGCTTCCGTTCTTCGCTTGCACCAAGCTTTGCTGAACATGCAAAAGAGCTGAATTTTGAATTTATGGGAGTTTCGGACCTGTGGAATCGTCGTCGCGATGAAGCCGAAAAATTCATGAAGGATAAGGGATGGGCAGGAAGCAACTTTGTGAAAGCACGTAACAACGATGAATTGTTGGCGCGCAAAGACGTGGATGCCGTTATAATTAGTACTGCCGATTTTCAACACGCTTTGCATTGTGCAGAAGCTGTAAAATCGGGACGTGATGTATATGTTGAAAAACCATTTGCAGAATCTCTGGATGATGCACGTGCGGTGATGAAGGCTGTAAATGCATCGAAACAAATTGTTCAGGTAGGTTCGCAACGCCGTAGTGCGCCTAACTATCACGCGGCTTACGACTATATCAAGTCTGGTAAATTTGGCGACATCACCACTGTGGAAATGACATGGAATGTGAACCAGCCGGGCCGTTGGAGAAGAAAAGAATTGGTAAGCCAAATTCGTAAAGAAGATACAGACTGGGATCGTTTCTTAATGAACCGTCCGAAAGTGGCCTGGGATCCTCGATTCTACCTGGAATTCCGTTTGTTCTATCCATATTCATCAGGTATACCGGGCCAGTGGATGGCTCACCAAATTGATACCGTACACTGGTTCTCTGGTTTTGAGGCCCCTCGTAACGTGGTAGCAAACGGAGGCGTGTATACCTGGAAGGATGGTAGAACCAATGCAGATACGTTTAGTGCTACGTTCGAATATGGTCCGGAAAACGATAAGACGAAGGGCTTCCAGGTAATTTATTCTTCTCGTTTTAACAACGAGGCAGGTGGTGTAAAGGAATACTATTTCTCGAATGGTGGTATGATTAACCTGGATACCAATAAAATTACCCCTGAGGGTGGTTTGCAGGAGCGTGATGCAAAATCGATGGGCCTTAAAGCTAATTTGCTGACGGAAATGTCTCTAAAAGCAGGTGACAAAATTGCTACCGACGCCAACACAGGCGGAGACCCAATGACTTCGCTACACATGCGTAACTGGATGGAATGTATCCGTAGCCGTAAGGAAACCAATGCTCCGGCACGTGTAGGTTTTAACCACTCTGTGGCTAATATCATGGCTACGCAGGCTTTGCATACCGGCAAGCGTGTAAGTTGGGATCCTAAAAAGAAAGATATCGTTTTGAGTTAATAATTGTTCAAACCACCAACTGACGCGAAGTCATAGGGCATTGCGTCAGTTGGTTTTGTGTTTTTTGAAACCATTAATTTTTATTGAAGTGAATCTTAAAAATACGGGTTTAGTATTAGCAACCCTTTCGCTAGCAGCTATGACAAGCTTGTCACAAGCTCAGAAAGTGGATTTGATTAAAAATGAAAAGGATAAGAAAGTAGAGGTAAGTATTGATGGGAAACCATTTACTTCCTATTTCTATCCGGGTGAAGATGTTCTTAAAAAAGCGGTCCTGTATCCCGTGAGAACGGCCAAAGGCACGCTGATTACACGTGGGTGGCCACTTGATCCACGCAGTAGCGAAAGGGTAGATCATCCGCACCATGTTGGGGTTTGGCTGAACTACGAAGACGTAAATGGAAACGATTACTGGAACAATTCGGATGCAGTAGATCATAAAAAACGTGCTTACGGAACCATCAAGCATACCGGTATTACCTCCATCAAAAGTGGTAAGAACAAAGGAGAGCTTACGGTAACTGCTGACTGGGTAGATAAAGATGGAAAGCTCACTTTGAAAGAAGTTACCACGTATACTTTTTCGGGAAAGGGTGATACACGTATTGTAGACCGTTCCACGAAACTTACCGCGGTGAATGGCGATGTAGCCATGCCTGATATCAAGGATGGTATGTTTGCGATCCGTGTGGCACGTGAGTTGGAATTGCCATCCAACAAACCTGAAATTTTTACGGACGCTGCCGGTATAGCCACCAAAGTACCGGTAATGAACAACGAAGGCATTACCGGAAATTACAGAAACAGCAATGGTGTAGAAGGGGAAAATGTGTGGGGGAAAAGAGCGATCTGGTGTAACTTGACGGGAAAAATTAAAGACGAAAACATATCGGTAGCCATTATAGATCATCCCAAAAATGTAGGTTATCCTGCTTATTGGCATGCGCGCGGTTATGGATTATTTGCAGTTAACCCATTAGGCCAAAAGCAACTGAGCGAAGGCAAAGAGGTACTTAATTTCAAGATTAAGAATGGTGAGTCCACTACCTTCAGTTATAGAATGGTGGTAGCCTCGGAGCACCTGAAAGACGCAACTTTAAATACCTTGGCGGCAGATTATGCGAAGGCGAAGTAATTTGTAGTTTGCATTTTGTTATTTTCTTGAAAAACCACGACTTGTTCGTGGTTTTTTGCTTTTTATTCACCAATTAGTTACATTATTTTTGTTTCAGTAAACTTATTCAGGTCATCTGGAATTCCTTTGTCAATGCAAAATTGGTTTGTAAAATTGTGTCTGTGTTTGGTGGCATTAGCGGGGAGCATTTTTGGGGTTTTAGCGCAGTCGTCGTCCTACCAGTTTGCTCGTTATAGTACCGAAAATGGTCTCTCGCACAATCAGGTAAATTGTTTTCTGAAAGATCGCAAGGTAGGTACCGCCGATGGCCTCAACCGCTTTGACGGCTATTCCTTCAAAGTGTTCAAACACGACCCAGCCGACACAGCGTCGATTGCAGATCATCATATAGACGATTTGTTTGAAGATGCTTATGGATACCTCTGGATTAGAACCCACAAAGGGTTTAGTATTTATGACCCCAAAACAGAAAAAATCAGCAACGATGCCCGAACAGCAGCCCGTAGAATGGGAATGCCTGATGCCCAATTTGGCAAAATGCTGAAAACGAGAAACGGCGAATTTTGGGTGAATCACCATCGGTTGGGGTTATTGAAATATATACCCTCGCAAAAACTATTGCTTCGGATTAATTTTAAACCGATCACAACGGCATCCCATGCACCCATTTCCGCCATAGCCGATTTCAATGAAGCTCCCAATGGTGATCTATGGATTGTATATACCAATGGTTATTTGGTACGGCTGGATGGGAAAACGTATAAGCCAATCGTTGAAAATGGATTGATCAGGGATCAGAAAAGAGGAGATTCCGTGAATCACCGTGTGTTTGTGGATACCGATGGCGACCCTTGGGTCTATGTGATTAAGGCCGTACGCGGTATCTTTCATTTGGATACAAGAACCAATAGACTCATTGAAGGCAATACATCCTCTACCGAATTACGCCTGAGTAATAATATTGTAAGTAGCATTATTGAAGGGCCGGATGGGCGACCATGGATTGGTACCGACCATGGTGGGATCAATATGGTCGATAAAAAAACCGGTTCGGTGTCTGTATTGGTCAATAATCCCAATGATCCCAAGACGCTTAGCCAAAATAGCGTAATGTCGTTGTATCAGGATAATACGGGCATGATTTGGGCTGGGACGTTTAAAAAGGGTTTTTGCAACTACCATAAGAATATATTCAAATTCTCTTTCATCCGTCACTTGCCGTCGGTTAAAACCAGTTTGCCTTTTGATGACCTAAGTGTGTTTGTTGAGGACAAGCAAGGCAATATATGGGCGGGTTCCAATGGTGGTGGGCTTATTTATTATAACCGAAGCCAAAATAGTTTTAAGCAATACGTTAACATTCCCGGCGATCCGCATAGTTTGAGTAATAATGTCATTGTAAGTCTATTCTTAGACGCCAAGGGGCTACTTTGGATTGGGACTTATTTTGGAGGATTGAACAGTTTTGATGGAAAGACATTTAAGCGGTATCAGCACAATCCGAACGACAGTACCAGTTTAATTGATGATCGGGTTTGGGAGATTTTTGAAGATTCGCAAAAACGATTGTGGGTAGGTACGCTGGGAGATGGTCTGGATCTTTTTGATCGGGATGCCCAGGTTTTTAAACACTTCCGTCCCAACGCCCCCAACTCCATCAGTTCCGATTATATTTCCACGATCATGGAAGACAGGTCTGGTAACATTTGGATTGGAACCGCCTTTGGTATAGACGTATTCATGCGGGCAACCGGCAAATTTGTTCATTATAAACACGATCCCAAGGACAAGGGAAGCCTCAGTAGTGACGCCGTAACGAGCATAGTGCAGGACGGCCTGGGTAATATTTGGGTTGGCACGTTAGAAGGTTTAAATATATATGATGCCAAAAATGACAAATTCCGTACGTTCAATACACACGACGGATTTCCTGATAATTCCATCTTAACCATTGTAAATGATTCGCATCAAAACCTTTGGATAGGAACGCCAAAAGGGTTGGTTAATTTCCGGATCACGAAACGGCAAGGGAACATTCCAACTGAATTTAACCTGCGTACCTATAATGAAGTGGACGGCTTACAGGGACGGAGTTTCAATGAAAATGCTGCGCTTAGATTAAAATCGGGAGAGCTTATTTTTGGTGGAGCTAACGGCTTTACCATCTTTTCACCCGAAAACATTGAAGACGAAGAGGGTAATGCCTCCATAGAACTTACCGATTTTCAGATCTTTAACCGTAGTGTTAAACCAGGCGAGCAGTTGGATGGTAAGCCGGTATTGCATGCTTCCATAACGCAAACGGATAAAGTGACTTTACGTCATTTTCAAAATGTATTTACCATTGAATTTGCGGCACTCAATTTCCTTCATACAGATAAAAACCATTACTTCTATACCCTGGAAGGCTTTAATGATCAATGGTTTGAAGCTGATAATACGACACGCAAGGTAACTTATACCAACCTGGATCCGGGTGAGTATACTTTCAAAGTGAAAATGCGAAACGGAAGTCTCACCTCCAAAGAAAGAATACTCAAAATTGAAATATTACCTCCGTTTTGGAAGACACCGTGGGCTTACTTCCTATACTTTTTAACCGTGATTGGGGCATTAGCGGTGGCTCGCTGGATATTATTGGAACGCGAACGCATGAATTTCAGGATGGAGCAGGAGCGTAGGGAAGCAAACCAGCTGCATGAACTGGACTTGATGAAAATCAAGTTCTTTACCAATGTGAGCCACGAATTTAGGACGCCGCTCACACTTATGCTAACCCCTTTGGAAGGATTACTGAATACAACTCAGCTGGATGGAGGGCTAAAAAATCAGCTTTCACTCATTCATCGCAATGCGAGACGTTTATTGAACCTCGTGACGCAGTTGCTGGATTTCAAGAAAATGGAGATCGAAGAGTCTGAATATACACCTGAAAGGGGAGACATCATTCGGTTTATTAGGGAAATTGCCCATACGTTTTCTGATTTGTCGGAGCGAAGGCATATAGCTTTTACTTTTCTATCTGACATGGAAACCCGCTATACGCTTTTTGATCAGGAGAAGCTATCCAGAATCATGTACAATTTACTGTCAAATGCTTTCAAGTTTACCCCGGAGGGCGGGAAGGTGGCAGTGGGTTTGAAACTCAGTAAAAATGCGGATCATTCGATGTTGGAGATTCGGGTTACAGACTCCGGAATAGGTATACCAGAGGCAGACCAGTCCAAAATTTTTGACCGGTTTTACCAGCATCGTATACCGAGTAGCATGATGAATGAAGGCAGTGGTATTGGCCTTTCTATCACCCGTGAGTTCGTGAAATTACATGGCGGGACTATAACCGTGGAGAGTGAAGAGGGGAAGGGAAGCAGTTTTGTGATTACACTACCACTTGAAGAGGCTTCGGATCATACGGAGGTAACGGTGGTGTCGGAACCGGTACACAGTAAAGAAGAGGAAGTCATAGCTATTGACGATTTGAATGCAGATAGACCGGTGCTTTTATTGGTAGAGGACAACGACGAGTTTAGGGAGTATATGGCACAAATGCTGCAAAGCCAGTATCAGGTTCATGAGGCAGCCAATGGAAAAATCGGGTTGGATATGACACTCGACCTGATTCCGGATCTCATCGTGAGCGACATCATGATGCCGGAAATGGACGGTATAGAGCTTTGCAAGGCCATTCGTGCCGACCACCGCATTTCACATATACCGGTGATTTTATTGACAGCCCGTGCCGAAGACGATCAGCAATTGCAGGGATATGAAACCGGGGCAGATGCTTACGTAACCAAACCTTTCCGTTTGGATATATTGTTGGTCAGAATCAGGAATCTTATTCAAAAACGTGATTTGGGTAGGAAGCAGTTTCAGCAGCATATAAAGGTGGAACCTAGCGAAGTGGCCATTCGGTCGATGGACGAGGAGTTTATAGCCAAAGCGGTAAAAGTGGTGGAGGATAAGATGGGGAATCCAGAATTTACAGTAGAAGAACTCAGTTCAGAAATGGCGATGAGTCGGGTATATCTGTATAAGAAATTGCTGAGTCTGACGGGGAAGACACCCGTTGAATTTATACGAATTATACGCTTACGCCGTGCCGCAGATTTGTTGTTGAAAAGCCAACTTACGGTGTCCGAAGTGGCCTATCAGATCGGGTTCAACAATCCTAAATACTTTACCAAATTATTTAAGGAAGAGTATAACGTATTGCCTACCGAGTATAGGAAGAACGAAATTTTAAAGGAGTAAAAAATAATCTAGTGTTGGAATAATTCAATTTATACATCTTATCGTGAAAAGAGGGGTAGCGGCTTTATGCGGTTGCCCTTTTTCATTTTTAGTGCTCGGCTATCCCACCAAACAGGAATAAATGTAGAAAATACACGTATTTTTTACCATTTGTTTACATCTGGATAACCATTTGTAAACATTTGATACCCCTTGTGTCTGCTAATATCGATCACATTTGTCCAAGAATAAATTCGATTTATACCATTGTCTGTTTGATTGTTTCAAATATTGGAAATGTATAAGACGGGTCTGATTCGCTGACGCATTTATAAACCACAACAACATGCAAAGAAACATGTACGCAAAAAAAAGGGTGCACCATGGTCTGTTTTCCATGATGCGGTTACTTCAAATTTCACTGCTCATGCTGGTGATGCTTTTGCCTCTTACGGGTGTGCAGGCGCAGGATGGGAAGCGAAAAGTAACAGGTTCGGTGACGGGAGAAAATGGGACTGACGGTATTCCCGGGGTAAGTGTGGTGGTGAAAGGCACTTCAAACGGAACCACAACCAATACAGATGGCTTTTTCTCATTAGACGTCACATCGGGTAGTACATTGGTTTTTTCTTTCATCGGGTATGAAACCAGAGAGGTTCTGGTAGGAAACAAAACGAAGGTGGATGTAAGCCTGAAAGAAAGCATTGCCAACCTAAGCGAAGTAGTGGTGGTGGGTTATGGTGAAATGAAGAAAACGGATATATCCAGCTCACAGGTCACTGTTTCAGGAAAAGATCTGAGCAAAACCATCAACACCTCTTTGGAACAAGGTTTACAAGGACGTGCTGCCAATGTGATGGTACAGCAAAACTCAGGACAACCGGGAGCTGCACCATCGGTATTGATCCGTGGGCTTAGTTCACTTACGGGAACCACTCAGCCGCTATATGTGGTAGATGGGGTTCAAATTAAGCCGGATAACATGAAGGATGATCCGAATAACCGTCCTACCGGCTTTTCGAATATACTTTCCAGTATCAATCCGGACGACATAGAGACGATCAACGTATTGCAAGGACCGTCAGCTACGGCCATATACGGTGCAGTAGGGGCAAATGGGGTTGTAATGATCACGACCAAAAGAGGTAAGGCGGGAGAAGCCAAGATTACATTCAACTCTCTCCTGACGCTACAATCGGAGCCAAAGCATATTGACGTGATGAATCTGAGTCAGTATGGGCAATTCAGAAATGAGATGGATGCCATAGGAGGAACTGCCACAGAACCT
>CALGRQ010000261.1 GCA_937880795.1 uncultured Dyadobacter sp.
TTATGGATGTTACAACGCCAGTGTATTTGTTGCTAGGGTCAAACCTGGGTGACCGGCTACATGTATTAAATGCTGCCATCGCGATGCTGGGTGGCGCAGTGGGGCAAGTAACCGCACGTTCGCAGGTGTACGAAACGGCGCCCTGGGGTGTGTTGGAACAGCCATCTTACCTCAATCAGGTTGTAGAGATATACACAGCACATGCCCCTGAAGAGGTTTTACGATTAATCCTCGATATAGAGCATGAATTAGGACGCGTGCGGTATGAGCGCTGGGGTGCCCGTGTGATTGATATAGACATTTTATTTTTTGGTGATCTGGTGATCGACAGCGCTAGGCTCACCGTTCCCCATCCACGTTTGCATGAACGTAGGTTTACACTCATTCCTCTTCAGGAATTAGTCCCCCATTATATACATCCGATTTTTACTAAATCGGTTTCGAACTTGCTAAGTGAATGTCCGGATGAAAGTGATGTTCATATATATTCTTCAAATAATTCTATAATTGATTAAGGGGATATTAATCTAATATTTTCCACTCATTTCATATTTACTGCTATTCATCATTTATTATGCCTTAGCATGGCATTTTATTGCGTGTTTTGCGTTGTTATGCTGATGCACCGTGGCACTTTTTTTTAGGGTAATCTTAGGGGAATGCTTTTTTCAATTGTCACGTCATTAGAAATATTCAAAAAGTACATCACACAAAATGAGTCATGATGAATAAATTATCCTTAACCTGGTTAAGCATAATGCTGCTATGCATGAGTATAAGCGCATTTTGCCAAAATAAGCATACTGTAAGTGGGTATGTGAAAGATGCTTCAAATGGAGAAGGGCTTATAGGAGTATCGGTTTATGTGCGGGAAGCACAAACCGGTGTTGTAACCAATACCTACGGTTTTTACTCCATCACGCTGCCGGCTGGATCTTACACTTTGGTCTACACATATATTGGGTACCAAAAAACGACCCGAGAGGTGGTGCTTGATTCTGACAAAACGGTAAGTGTAGAAATGGGTGATGAAAGTAATGAATTGGCGGAAGTTACCATTTCCACTAAAAAGGAAGATGAAAATGTGAAGGGTATAGAAATGTCGGTAAACAAGGTGGAAATGAAAACCATCAAAAAAATGCCGGCACTCTTCGGAGAAGTGGACCTTGTGAGGAGCATTCAACTCTTGCCAGGTGTTACCACAGTGGGAGAAGGCGCTTCTGGATTTAACGTACGAGGGGGAGATGTTTCTCAAAATTTGGTATTGCTCGATGAGGCTCCTGTATATAACTCATCGCACTTATTTGGTTTTTTCTCAGTCTTTAATCCAGATGCGGTAAAAGATGTAAAACTGATTAAGGGGGGTATTCCGGCTCAGTACGGTGGACGTATCTCCTCTATTTTAGATGTGCGCATGAAAGAAGGGAATGCCAAGAAGCGGGAGGTTAATGGTGGTATAGGAACTATTTTTTCGAGGTTAACCTATGAGCAACCTTTCGCAGCGGGCAAAGGATCTTTTATTGTGGCAGGAAGGAGGTCTTACATTGATGTACTGGCAAAACCATTCTTAAATAAGGATCTAAGAGATTCAAAATTCTATTTCTACGATTTAACCGCAAAAGTTAATTATCGTCTGGGCGAGAAGGATACATTTTATGCATCGGGCTATTTTGGTAAAGATGTATTTGGTGGAGGAGATTTTGCATTTGGTTGGGGAAATGCAACGGCTACCGGGCGTTGGAATCATATTTTTTCCAACAAACTGTTCATGAACCTGACGGCCTTTTATAGTAATTATGATTATTCGTTGGGACAAAACGTTAACAAAGACGACGCCAAAGATAAGTTCGATTGGAAATCGAAAATTATTAGCACCAGTATCAAGCCGGATTTTACGTATTACCTTACTCCCAAGAATCAGATCACTTTCGGAGGGCAATATATACGTTATGACTCCCGGCCTGGCAAAGCCACTGCTATATCTGAAGGTGAAAAAACAGATATTAGCCAGGAGCCACGTTATGGGGATGAATCAGCCCTGTATATAGGCAATGAACAAAAGTTGACGGATCGTATTTCGTTACAATACGGGTTGAGATATTCGTATTTTAGAAGTCTTGGCTCCGGTACACAGTACGATTATATTGAAGTGACCCCTGGGGATAGAAAGCAACCAGTTTTGCCTGGAAAGGAATACGGAAAGGGTGATGTTATCAAATCGTATGGAAACTGGGAGCCGCGTTTCTCGGCCAACATTGGTATATCTTCTTCTGCATCGATTAAAGCCAGCTATAACCGGACTTCGCAGTATTTACACTTACTTTCTAATACTGCTGCAAGTTCTCCTCTCGATGTTTGGACACTCAGTTCATCGAATATCCTTCCCGAAAAGGCGGATCAGGTTGCGTTAGGCTGGTTTCAAAATTTCAAAGACAACACCTACGAAGCTTCGGTGGAGGTGTATTATAAAAAGCTTTACAATCAGATCGACTATGTGCCGGGTTCGGATTTACTATTGAATAAATTTGTGGAAGGAGATCTTCTCGCAGGAAAAGGACGTGCATATGGTGCAGAGT
This sequence comes from uncultured Dyadobacter sp., assembly GCA_937880795.1. Classification (GTDB taxonomy): domain Bacteria; phylum Bacteroidota; class Bacteroidia; order Cytophagales; family Spirosomataceae; genus Dyadobacter. The sequence goes on from CALGRQ010000261.1 coordinate 2,577, forward strand.
TTTACCTCAAAAAGAATAAGGGGCGATTAACCGGATGGCTAAGCTATACATTGTCTCGTACCGAGAGATTGGTTGAAACCGTAAACAATAGTGAGTGGTTTGCAGCTCGTTTTGACAAGCCGCATAATGTGACAGCTGTGGCGATATATGAATTGAAGAAGAGGCTTTCGCTATCGGCCAATTTTACCATAGCGTCCGGAACTCCCGCCACTTTTCCCACCACAAGATACACTGTAGGAGGTATTGTAATTGGTGAGAATTATAACGGCGCCAGAAATAACAGTCGTATACCGGCCTATCATCGCCTAGACTTGGCAGCAACCTTGAAATCGAAACGCAAGCTATTTGGCTCTGGTGATGGAGAATGGGTGTTTTCGGTATACAATGTCTACAATCGCAGAAATCCTTTCTCGGTATATACACGCGCTAACGAGGATACACCTTTGAGAACCGAGGCTATACGTTATTCTGTTATTGGAAACTTTATTCCAGCAATCACCTATAACTTTAAATTCTAAAACTGTCGACATGAAAAATATTAAAGCGCTGACAGCTAAAATTACATTGGGATTATTGTCTTGTGTGCTCGTTGCAGGATTAACTGGTTGTGAGGATGTGATAGATCTAGAAACTGCACAGGGACCCGCACAGTTGGTTGTAGATGGATGGATCACCAATGAAGCTGGACCACAAACCATTAAACTTACTTGGTCTGCTGCATATTTTGACAATAGTACGCCTAAACCTGTTTTGGGAGCAGAGGTAACTGTCACCGATAACGTTGGAACTATATACGAGTTTAAGGATAGTGCATCAAATGGACAATACGTATGGAGCGGCACAACCAAGGACACCTTGGGGCGGATTGGACGTAGCTACACCTTACGTATTAAAAATGGAGAAGATGTATATACTGCGAGCAACGAAATTAAACGCGTACCTAAAATTGACTCCATTGTATATCAAAAGGAAACATTGCCCTTCAAACCTGATAAAGGCCCCAAGGAAGGGTATATTGCCTCCTTTTATGCCCGAGACTTTGTTGGAGAAGGAGATACTTACTGGATTAAACCAGTTGTGAATGGCAAAGCAGAAGTGAACAAGGCGACCGAACTTACCATTGCATACGATGCCGCATTTAACGCAGGTGCACCTTCCGATGGTTTGATCTTTATATTGCCGCTCCGGCAATCCATTACCAAAGATTCGCTGTATTCAGCAGGTGCTTCTGTGGGGGCCGAATTACATAGCATTACCAATGAAGCGTTTGAATTTATAAAACAAGTGAGTGCACAGGCCTCTAATGGAGGACTTTTCGCAACGCCGATCACGAATGTAAAATCGAATGTAAAAAATACAAATCCACAGGGGATAAGGCCCTTAGGATATTTTGGAGCCTCTGCGGTAACTAGAATGGAGACGGTTATAGATCCGGCGAAGGCACGTCCAGAGGATTGATGATGGGTTGTAGGCATTTTTGCGCCACTTGTGACATGATTGCAAGTGGCTTTTTTGTATATTTCTGTATGATGTTAAAACGATTATTACTTCTGTGGTTATTGCCGGGCGGCTTGGCTTTGGCGCAGGAACGTCCGCGAACGATAGGGATTAAGATAGGCGTGTTACCTACCGGTGCACTTAATGCAATTACGGATGTTGAAGGTGTCCGGGTAGGGCAAATTACTTTGGCAGAAGGCGCCGATGTCCGAACAGGTGTAACGGCTATTTTACCACATGGAGGAAATTTGTTTCAGGAGAAAGTGCCGGGTGCTATATATCTTGGCAACGGATTTGGGAAACTGGCAGGCTATTCTCAGGTCGAAGAGTTAGGGACCATTGAAACACCAATTGTACTTACCAATACATTGAGTGTACCCACAGCATCCGATGCCCTGATCGATTGGACATTAGGGCAGGTAGGGAATGAGCAGGTGCGTTCGGTAAACCCATTGGTAGGTGAAACCAATGATGGTTACCTAAATGACATACGGGCAAGACAAGTCAAAAAGGAGCACGTGTTAAACGCATTGGCACAGGCAGAATCGGGTTTGGTGGAAGAAGGAAATGTGGGCGCCGGAACCGGCACAGTTTGTTACGGCTGGAAAGGTGGTATAGGTACGTCGTCCAGAAAATTACCGAAGAATTTGGGTGGATATACCGTTGGGGTTTTGGTTCAGACAAATTTTGGTGGTGTATTAAAGGTCAATGGAGTTCCCGTAGGAGAGGAGCTTGGTCAATATTCATTTAAGGAATCACTGGATAAGTCTTCCGATGGTTCATGCATGATGGTCGTAGCGACAGATGCTCCCTTGGATGCGAGAAACCTTAAACGATTGGCCAAAAGAGTGATGTTGGGTATGGGACTAACCGGGGGGATCGCTGCCAATGGAAGTGGAGACTATGTAATTGCTTTTTCTACCGTTAACCGCGTGCTGCACAATTCACCACAACCCACAGTTGTTACTCCACTATTACAAAATGATTTTGTTTCTCCACTCTTTTTAGCTGCCATTGAAGCAACAGAAGAAGCCATTATTAACTCACTTTTTATGGCCAAAACGACCATAGGTACCCAAGGTCATAAAATAGAAGCGCTTCCGAGGGAAAGAGTTCTTGAAATCATGAAAAAATATGGTCGTATGGTTAAATGATTTATCCTCAACGATGAAGAGAGCAACGAGTAATGGGCGGAAAATAAATGATTGATATTTGCTATTGTAATTTTTTACGTTAAAATTTGCGATTTAATAAGAAAGCTTAAACTACGTGCAGACCCGACGTTTTATAAATCAGACATTTACTTTACTCATGGCGACCATGCTTTTGATGGTGGCTGGTGTGAGATCGTGGTCTGATGCGCCGGAGATTGCACAATATGGAGTAGAGCAAAAAACGCCTGGTCATACCGCGCATGAAGATGCGCCACAGGCGCCGGAGGGAAACCAGGCAATGGTTAGCTCTCTTTCACTGGATGCAGTGATCACTCCGGCACTTTCATTCGACTTTTTTCAAGATTTTTATTTTCTTCCTTCTCCTGTTTGGGATTTTGCCGAAAAGGTAACCGTGGTGGAGTCGGCCTATACAGAGGCTTCGCAGCTATTATCTTACTTCAATCGAATTTTCGGTCGATATATAGTCACCAACGCTCCCTGAATCTGCCATCAGGATATTTCTTTTATACAATAAGCGACAATCGTATAAGCGCTGGTTATCAGGGTTTAGTACATATATGGTCGTTTTCTTCACTCAGTTTTGTAATATAATTATCAATTAATAATACCGATGACCAATAAAAATGGAATAATTGGGTTGACCCTGGTGTTAGCCCTAATTAGTGTGTATTATCTTTCTTTTACGTTCGTATCGCGTAACATCAAAGGTAAGGCAGACATCTATGCTACCGGAACGGATGGCAAGATAGATCTGAGTAAAAAACAGCATTACATCGATTCATTGTGGCGTGAAGATGTCTATATCGGACACACATTGCAAGAGGTAATGGAGCGTGAGTTGAGTCTGGGTCTTGACCTTCAAGGCGGGATGCACGTAGTACTGGAGGTGTCTCCAGTAGACATCATCAAAGGAATGGCAGGCGGAAACGCCCGTAGTGCGGCATTCCAAAAAGCCCTAGCCAAAGCGGGTGAAGACAAAAAAGCGAGCAACAGTACATTTGTGAGCCTTTTTGTGAAAGCGTTTAAAGAAGCGGCTCCTAATACGAGTCTTGCCAGCGTTTTCGCTAACAGTGCCAACCGCGCCAAAATCAATAGTACATCATCGGACAGCGACGTAATTAAAATGCTGAATACTGAAATTGATGGTTCTATTGACAGAGCTTTTCAAATTACTCAAGCACGTATTGATAAATTTGGTGTAACCAACCCTAACATTCAAAGATTGCCGGGTAAAAACCAGATTTTGGTTGAACTTCCAGGGGTTGATAATCCTGAGCGTGTGCGTCGTCTTTTGTCTGGTGCTGCAAAACTTGAATTTTCTGAAGTATATCTAACCAATGAACTTGCCGCTGGCTTGGATCAATTGGGTAAATACTTGTCTCAGCAAGCTGAAATTGAGAAAGCAGCTGCAAAAGCTACTGCCGGTACAGTTTCTGCCGATACAACGAAAAAAACTGGATTGGGTGGTTTGGCTGCTCAGCTGGAACAAAAAGGAACCGATTCTACACAAACAGATTCATCGGCTTTGGCAGCACAAAGTGCAGCATTGACCAACCTGTTTGTACCTATGCCACAGGGATTGGGTGTATACATGAAAGACACAGCCCGTGCTAATGAAATTTTGAACCGTCCCGAAGTTAAATCTTACTTCCCTGCTGACCTTGTATTTATGTGGGATCGTAAGGGTATGGAAGGTGCGAACAACCAATTGATCTTGCCATTGTACTTTATTAAGAAATCCAATGGGCAGGCGGCTATGGAAGGTGACGTAATCGTGGATGCAACGCATGACTACGATGATCGTGGTCGTCCGGAAGTAACCATGCGTATGAATGGTGAAGGTGCTCGTAAATGGAGAACATTGACCGCAAGAAGCGTAGGACGTCCAGTAGCCATTATCATTGATAACTTAGTTTACACAGCTCCAACAGTACAAGGTGAAATTCCTAACGGTAACTCTAGCATTACCGGTAACTTCACCGTGGAAGAAACAAAGGATATGTCTAACGTCCTAAAGGCGGGTAAATTGCCAGCACCTACACATATCGTTGAAGAAGCTGTAGTTGGTTCTACCTTGGGTTCAGAGGCCATCCGTGACGGTGTATTGTCTTCATTGGTTGGTTTGGTGATCGTTCTTGTCTTTATGTATGCTTATTATAGCAGAGCTGGATGGATCGCTGACTTGGCCTTGTTGATCAACCTATTCCTTTTGATGGGAATTATGGCATCACTAGGTGCTGTACTTACGCTTTCAGGTATTGCAGGTATCGTATTAACGATCGGTATGGCTGTGGATGCAAACGTATTGATTTACGAAGGTATTAAAGCAGAGATCGAAGAAGGTAAGCCATTTGTTCAGGCTGTTACGGATGGTTTCAAGCATTCTTTAACTGCCATTATTGACTCGAACGTTACGACTCTTTTAACCGGTATTATTCTTTATACTTTTGGAACAGGATTGGTAAAAGGTTTTGCCACTACGTTGATTATCGGTTTGATTACTTCGTTATTCACTGCCGTTTTCATTACACGTCTATTCCTGGAAGCTCAGATTAAAAAGGGTAAAACGTTTACCTTCTATTCGGGTCTGACTAAAAACTGGTTCAAAGACAGCTCGTTTGATTTTGTATCACAACGCCGTAAGTTTTACATTGTATCGTCCATCATTATGGTAATTGGTGTTGGATCGTTTATTTTCAAAGGCTTTGGTTTGGGTATTGACTTTAAAGGTGGACGTACCTATGTAGTTCGTTTTGATAAAGATGTTGAAACAGATGCACTGCGTTCAGCCATGAAGGAAACATTGGGTTCTAGCCCTGAGATTAAGACTTATGGTGGTGCTGCTCAAGTAAAAATCACAACCGATTATTTGATCGAAGAGACCAGTGCAGATGCGGATCAGAAGGCAGATGCTAAAATTTTGGAAGGTGTTGCTAAGCTGAAAGATAATTCAGGTAAAATCGTAAGTTCGTCAAAAGTAGGTCCTACAATTGCCTATGACACGATGATATCGGCGGTATATGCAGTAGTCTTGGCACTATTGGCCAACTTTGCCTATATCTTTATCCGATTCAAACGCCTTGCATTTAGCTATGGTGCCGTTGTTTCGCTGGCACACGATGTTATTATCATCCTTGCTGTTTACTCGTTGTTTAACGGTTTGATCCCATACATTTCTTTGGATATTGATCAGGCGTTTATTGGAGCCATTCTGACAATGATTGGTTACTCCATGAATGACACGGTTGTAATTTATGACCGTATCCGTGATTACCTATCTCAGGAGAAGTCAAGAAATGAAAGTTTGCCAACTGTTATCAACAATGCCTTGAACAGTACTTTGAGCCGTACAGCCGTAACCGGTATTTCGGTAATTTTGGTACTATTGGTGTTGATGATTTTTGGTGGTGAAGTATTGAGAGGATTTACATTCTGTATGCTTTTGGGTGTAATCGTTGGTACTTATTCTTCATTGTTCGTTGCAGCTCCAATCGTAGTTGATTTACTACAACGCGAGAAGAGAAAAGAGCCTCTACCGGTGGCTGTTGAGCCTGCGGTAGCTGTTGCTAAAAAGAATAAAGCGTAACTTTTTTAAGGATTAAAGGGGGAAAGTACTTTACTTTCCCCCTTTTTATTTTGCATCTGCGGATACTTAGCAAATTTTCGTTTAGTTTTAGGGTATGATGAAAAAATTACTACGATAAAGAAATTAATATGGCAAATCAACTTTGGGTTAAAAAGCCTATTGAAAAATTATTAACAGAATCAACAGGCGAAGGAAACCAATTAAAAAGATCACTCGGATCGGCTAGTCTTGTGGCACTAGGTATAGGTGCTATTATCGGGGCTGGATTGTTCTCATTAACGGGTATTGCAGCGGCTGAACACTCAGGACCGGCGGTAACCATCTCATTTATTCTTGCAGCGATTGGCTGCGGATTTGCAGGGCTATGCTATGCTGAATTTGCATCCATGATTCCTATTGCAGGGAGCGCATATACCTATTCGTATGCAACCATGGGTGAATTCATAGCCTGGATTATAGGCTGGGACCTTGTCTTGGAATACGCTCTGGGGGCTGCCACGGTATCAGTAAGTTGGTCTCGGTATTTACTCGAATTCCTCCACAAGTTCGATATACATTTACCTACACAGTTGGTATGTTCACCTTATGAAGTTTTAAAGCTTAGTGATGGTACGATCATCGATAATGGAATTGTAAACCTGCCCGCTATTTTCATCGTTTGGATGTTGTCATTGCTGTTGATTAGAGGTACCGAGGGGTCGGCTTTTATTAACAACCTTTTGGTGGTTTTAAAAGTGGCGGTTGTTTTGGTGTTTATCGCACTGGGATGGAGTCACATCGATCCGCAGAACTACGTTCCTTACATTCCTGAAAATACAGGTAACTATGAGAATTTTGGTTGGACAGGTATTGCAACGGGAGCGGCCGTGGTATTCTTTGCATTCATTGGCTTTGACGCTGTATCTACGGCGGCACAGGAAGCAAAAAACCCACAGAAAGGGATGCCTATCGGAATTTTAGGTTCATTGGTTGTTTGTACGATTCTGTACATTTTGTTTGCACACGTGATGACGGGTTTGGTGAACTACAAGGACTTCCTGAATGATGCCAAACCAGCTGCCACAGCATTTGCTAAAACGGGCTATGATAGTCTGCAAACTGCGCTTATTGTCGCCATTTTGGCGGGTTATACCTCCGTTATGTTGGTAATGCTTTTAGGCCAAAGTCGTGTGTTTTATTCTATGAGTAAAGATGGGCTACTTCCTAAATTTTTCAGTGAAGTACATCCGAAGTTTAGTACACCCTGGAAGACCAATATTTTCTTCATGTTCTTCGTCAGCATTTTTGCGGGGCTGGTACCTGTAAGTGATTTAGGGCATATGGTAAGTATAGGAACATTGTTCGCTTTCTGTCTTGTGTGTGTGGGGGTATGGATGCTACGTGTTAAACGCCCAGACCTACATCGTTCTTTCCGTACGCCTTTGGTGCCGTTTGTGCCAATTATGGGTATTGCCGTTTGTGTATATCTGATGTATTCGTTACCGATTGAAAGCTGGTACCGTCTTGCAGTTTGGCTTGCCATTGGTTTTGCTATATACTTCGGATATGGTAAAAAGAATAGTAAACTAGGAAAGGAAAACAACTTGTAGTTGTTTAGAATATATTCTTGCAAAGCAAAGTGCCTGGCCTCATGATGAAGCCAGGCACTTTGCATATATAGGTTTTCAAGAATTGAACGAGGTTCAAATGGAAAGCATATTTGTTACATTCTTGCCAATACTCTTTCAGATATAGTTTGTCCAATCGATAAGGATGAGGTGGCCGCTGGTGAAGGGGCGTTACATACGTTGATTGCGCCCGTGTTTTCAATAATGGAAAAATCATCCAGTAACCCACCATCATAATCGCAGGCTTGTGCACGTACGCCTGCCCCGCCAGGTATCAAATCGTCTTGTTCAATTTCAGGAATTAATTCTTGAAGTGCTTTTGTAAAAGCTGCCTTTGAAAATGATCTGTAATATTCTCCCATACCCGTTTTCCAATATTTGGCTGCAACCTTACGAAATCCTGGCCACGCCAGGGATTCTAACGTTTCAGAAACATTGATATCGGTTTTCTTATATCCTTCTCGTTTGAAAGCAAAAACAGCATTAGGACCGGCTTCTACGCCTCCTTCAATCATTCTTGTAAAGTGAACGCCTAGGAAAGGGAAGTTTGGATCAGGAACAGGGTATATGAGGTTACGAACAAGATGATGTTTCTCTGGACGAATTTTGTAATACTCCCCACGGAAAGGTATAATACGAACTTTGATATTTTCGGGCTGCGTTAATTGAGCCACCTTGTCGGAGTATAAACCCGCGCAGTTAACCACAAGCTTGGCTTGGAAAACCTGGCCTGTTGCAGAAATTACTTCTGAATATGACCTCTTGTTTTTGATATCAATAACCTTTTGCCCAAATTGAAGTTCTCCTCCCACTTTTTGAAAGCATTCGGCATATTTTTCTGATACGGCTTTGTAGTCAATGATACCGGTATAAGGTACCCATATACCTTCTACACCTCGTACGTGGGGCTCAATTTCCTTAATTTCTTCCGCCGAAATCATCTTGTTCTTTACAAGACCATTTTGCATTCCTCGATCATACAGATTCCGAAGTAAAGGCTTTTGTTCATTGCTGGTGGCAACAACAATTTTCCCGCAAAGATCAAACGCTACACCTTCGCGAGTACAAAAGTCGATCAGCATTTCATAGCCACGTATACAGTTGGTGGCTTTTAGGCTGCCGGGCTTATAGTATAATCCGGAGTGGATGACCCCGCTATTATTACCGGTTTGATGTTTTGCAACTTCATTTTCCTTTTCAAGCAAAAGAATTTTTAAAGAAGGTTTTTGTTCTTTAATGCGAAGTGCCGTGGCAAGGCCCACAATGCCTCCGCCTATAACGATAATGTCATGCATGGGTTATTCTTATGTCTTTTTTAGATGATTCAAATTTAAACATTTATTAGCCCGGAAACGATATTTTACCCATTGTGACAGCAGGAACCCCTTCACGTGTTCTAAATTTATCACCGTTACCTGCGATTGCTTCATTGGCCAAAACTGCAAATAAAACGGCCTCTTTCGCATCTCCGGAAACCCCAAGTTCATCCAGAAAGCTCATGGTACAGTTGGTGAGTTGCTCCTGGATGTATTTCATAAGAACCGGATTATGAGCGCCACCTCCACTCGTATATATAGTATATGTCTCTTGATTATCAATGATTTGCTTGATCGCATCCACGATGGTATCGGCACTCAGCCGCGTAAGGGTCGCGATTATATCCGCCCTGGAAAGGTAAGACAATCGGGATTTCTCAATCGCATTTTCAACATAATCGAAATTGAAAACTTCTGGACCAGTTGTCTTAGGGAACGGTGCAGCAAAAAACGAATTGTCTTTGAGTATTTCTAAAAGGACCTCATTGGGTGTTCCCTGGCGGGCTACCTCTCCATGTTCATCAAACGGTTTATTGAAAAAGTGCCTCATGTAAGCATCAATGAGCGTGTTGCCCGGGCCGGTATCTGTTGTGAAAACTTGTGAAAAACCTTCTTCTTTTTGTTGCCCAGGTAGTATGGTGAAGTTGGCAATTCCTCCCATGTTGAGCAATATTCTATTTTCTCCTTTTTTGGAAAACAGGAAGTAGTCGCCATATACAGCAAGCGGTGCACCTTCTCCACCGGCTGCAATATGCTTTTGCCGGAAGTCGCTCAGGGTAATGATATTGGTTCGAACTGCTATATGATCGCCATCCCCAATCTGTAATGTAGCATTGGGGAAACTAGCCAACCCATGCTGAATTTTTGGAGCATGAAAAACCGTTTGTCCGTGACTCGCTATAAGATCCACATGTTCAGGTTGTATATGCCATGTTTTAAGGCATTCCAGAATCATTTCGGCATGCGTAATACCAATAAAAGGATTTAAGACGCACAATTGCTGAAAATCAATTTCGCTTTTAGCAAATATTTTTCGGATCTCATCCCTAAAAGCATCCGTATAAGGGACCGTGGTAAACTGTTCCACCTGAAGAAGGGTGTCCAGTCCGCTATTTTGGATGTTACAAAGCGCTACATCCAGGCCGTCTAGTGAAGTGCCGGACATGAGTCCGATAACTTTCCTGGATTTCTGATTGGCCAGACGATGCAGTTTTTCTACATGTTGTTTCATGATGGTAGTCTGCTAACAGAAAAAGTCAGGAGATGAGGAAAATATCCAACCCTGACTTTTTCTGACTCAATCCCTCTTCCTGCTATTGTGGAGAAGGGCTTGCTTGCGGTTTATTCGTATTGTTATTCCGATTTCTCGGTTTATTCTTCTTCTTTTTCTTCTTCTTTTGCTCTTCGCTGTACTTTCTATCCAGATTTTCCAGATCACTATTCAGTTTTTGAGCTCCTTTCTCAGTGCTTTTCTCTGGCTCCGGAGTCAATATTTCCAGAGATTCAGGTATGATATTGTTCTTATTGAGTTCTACAATTTCCAGAACTTTGCTAATGGCAACAGGATACCAGTTTGTTTCCTTCGCAAAACCAAACCACATAATTTTTTTAAATATGTCGGTTTTTTGAAGCGTCGCTACGCCCTTTTTTGTTTTCAATGGTGCATCAACGGTGGGTATATCACGTAATGCATCAATATATGTCTCCAATTCGTAATTGAGACAGCATTTTAACCGACCGCATTGTCCCGATAATTTTGCTGGATTAAGCGATAGATTCTGGTATCTGGCGGCAGAGGTTGAAATGTTCTTAAAGTCGGTAAGCCAGGTTGAGCAACAAAGTTCTCTTCCGCAAGAGCCAAGCCCACCTAAACGACTGGCCTCTTGTCGAAGACTGATTTGACGCATTTCTATACGTACCTTAAATTCAGACGCGAGCTGTTTAATGAGTTCACGAAAATCGACACGTTCTTCAGACGAATAATAGAATGTTGTTTTGGTATTATCAGATTGAAACTCTACATCTGATAATTTCATATTCAACTTCATTTCCCGAATAATTTCACGGGTACGGTATAGCGTTGGCATTTCTCGTGCCATAGCTTGGGTATGCTTGTCGAGGTCTTTCTCGGTGGCAACGCGATATATCACATGCAGATCGTCGCTGATCGCCACGTTCTTACGCTTCATTTGCAGGCGCACCAATTCGCCCTGAAGAGAAATAGTTCCCAGGTGTTGCCCGGAAGCCATCTCGCAAACGACATAGTCGCCGGTAATGAATTCCAGTTGATTTATATTCCGGAAGTATTCTTTTCTACCTCCTTTGAATTTAACCTCTACGACATCGAATCTTTGGCTGGTAGGCACATCCATATGGCTCAACCAGTCAAACACATTCATTTTATTACATCCACCTGTTCCACAGGTTCCACTACTTCCACATCCGGATACCGCCGACCCACTGGTACTGCATCCTCCGGACGAACATGATCCACATCCCATAGCTAATCCACTTCATCTAATCGTTATAACGAATTAAATCCATACCGATGTCGTGCCGAAAATATTTGCCTTCATATTGAATAACCTGCGCAGCGCGCTGGGATTTATGTACAGCGTTTTCGAGAGAGTTCGCCATGCCGGTTAAAGCCATTACGCGTCCTCCGTTTGTTACGACTTCGGTATTTGTATTAAAGGTAGTTCCTGCATGAAACAAATGAACGTCGTCCACCTTATCACTTCCGGTAATTACCTTTCCTTTTTCATAGTCTCCCGGATAGCCACCCGATACTAAAACAGTGGTTACCGCAACCTGAGGAGATATTTTTATGTCAAAGTCATTCAGCGTTCCTTTTGCAGTTGATGCCATCAGCATGGCAAAATCTGACTGAATACGAGGCAAAACGACCTCTGTTTCAGGGTCGCCCATACGAACGTTGTATTCAATAACAAAAGGTTCGCCTTTTATATTCATTAGGCCTATAAAAATAAACCCAACGTATTTGATTCCTTCTTGCTGCAAACCGTGCAGAGTAGGCTTCACTACTTTTTCCTCAACTTTACGAAGAAAATTTGCATCTGCAAAACTTACCGGAGATACTGCACCCATACCGCCCGTGTTTAGGCCGGTATCGTTTTCTCCAATTCGCTTATAATCCTTGGCTTCGGGAAGGATCTTGTAATTTTCTCCATCTGTTAGTACAAACACAGAAAGTTCAATTCCTTTCAGAAACTGCTCAACAACTACTTTGTTGCCAGCGGCTCCGAATTTGCCATCCAGAAGCATCTCTTTGAACGCCTGTTCCGCATCAGCATGTTTTTCGGCAATAATAACCCCTTTCCCGGCTGCAAGACCATCCGCCTTCAAAACGATAGGTAACGACTGGGTTTCTAGGTATTCCAAGCCGATCGCAAATGTGTCGCTGGTGAATGTACGTGATGCCGCCGTAGGTATACCATACTTTTCCATAAAGTTTTTAGAAAAGTCCTTACTGCCTTCTAGCTGAGCTCCGTCTTTGTCTGGTCCTATCAGTTTTACTTTTGACAGGTCTTCGCGCGATTCGAAATAATTAACGATTCCATTAACGAGAGGTTCTTCTGGCCCAACAATGACCAGTTCAATGTTATGTTCAAGAACGGCTTTTGCAACACCTTCGAAATCGTTATAGGAAACCGGAATATTGGTAGCAACCAAGGCGGTACCTGCGTTTCCAGGGGCAACAAATAAACCATCACAAAGGGGGCTTTGAGCAATTTTCCAGGCAAAAGCATGCTCTCTACCTCCTGAACCTAATATAAGTATATTCATAGTTGATTGTAAATTTTGTCAAATTGTATGGATGTCCCTCCGTTAAAGGGCCGTCAATTTGCCAATTCAGATAAAAACTTAATTCTCACCAATCTTAATTCCTCTTCACTGATCTCTTCACCAGAAAATTCGTCCAAAGCTGCCGAAATATTATCCGTTTCGGCGGTCATAAAATAATCGTATATATCTTGCTGACGATCTCGGTCTATAACCTGGTTGATATAGTAGTCAAGATTAAGCTTGGTTCCTGAGTAACAAATATGTTCTACTTCTTCGATTACATCGGCCAGGGCAAGAGACTTGACCTCTGCGATTTCATCCAGACTCACCTTACGGTCAACCTGTTGTATGATATAAATTTTGATTTTAGACTTATTGACGGTCGACTTGATGACAACATCTTTTGCCGTTTCAATGTCGTTCTCCTCTACGTAACGCGTAATGACGTCAATAAACTGTTTACCAAATTTTTGAACCTTACCCATCCCAACCCCGTTAATCTGGGCCATTTCCTGTTGTGTGGTAGGGTAGGTCGTTGCCATTTCTTCCAAAGAAGGATCTTGGAATATAACGAAAGGGGGCAGGTTTTTCTCCTTGGTAACTTTTTTTCGAAGTGCCTTGAGCATGCCAAGTAGGGCTTCGTCATAGGCATGTGCACTACCGCCATTAGCTCCTCCTTCTTTCTCGTCCTCTTCCGATTTAATATCCTCTTCGTCGAAATTATGATCTTTATGCAAAGTTATAGGATACGGATCTTGCAGATATGCCAGACCTTTTTCTCCAATTTTGATCACACCGTAATTTTCAACGTCTTTTTCAAGATAATCAAGGATAACCAGTTGGCGAATGGTTGAAATCCAATAATCTCTGGAATCATTCATTTCCACACCTTTGCCATAAACCTCCAACTTGTCGTGTTCATAGCTGCGTACGTACTGGTTGTCTTTTGCGGTAAGCAGATCAGCGATATGCTCTGCATCAAAACGTTGATCGGTTTGCTTTACGGCTTGCAAAACAAGGATAACCTCTTCCTGTACTTTGGTCTTTTCTGTGGGTTTGACGCAGTTATCGCAAAAACCACAGTCCTTATCCAAGTATTCTCCAAAGTAGCTCAACAGTTGACGCCGACGGCAAGTTCCTAACGTAGAATAGGCCACCATTTCGTTGAGCAAATGCCGTGCATTATCGCGTTCGGTCACCGTCTTGTCCTTATTGAATTTTTCCAGCTTCTGGATATCATCATAGCTGTAAAACATCAGGCAGTTTCCTTCCAGACCATCCCTTCCGGCTCTTCCGGTTTCCTGGTAATAGCCTTCCAGTGATTTGGGTACGTCATAGTGGATTACGAAGCGTACATCGGGTTTGTCGATTCCCATGCCAAATGCAATCGTCGCAACAATCACATCGCAGTCCTCGTTAAGGAAAGCATCCTGATTGGCCATTCTGGTATTGCTATCCAAACCTGCATGATAGGGCAATGCACGAACATCATTGACCGATAGTAATTCGGCAACTTCTTCAACCGTTTTACGGCTTAAACAATATACAATACCCGATTTACCTTTATTATTACGGACGTAGCGGATAAGCTGTTTTTTTGTGTCCTTCTTGGGACGAATTTCGTAGTAAAGATTTTTTCTATTGAATGACGATTTAAAGGTTTCTGCCTCCTCCATCTGAAGATTTTTGCGAATATCCTGCTGTACCTTAGGTGTGGCTGTTGCAGTTAACGCAATGATGGGGAGATTTCCAATGTTTTCTATGATTCCGTATATTCTTCTATATTCCGGTCTGAAATCGTGACCCCATTCAGATATACAATGTGCCTCATCGATTGCTACAAATGAGATTTTTACCTTTTTTAGAAAATCAAGGTTGTCCTCTTTGGTTAAAGATTCGGGGGCAATGTATAGTAATTTTAAACTTCCGTCGAGTGCATCACTTTTTACACGTGTAATTTCACTTTTTGTAAGCGTCGAGTTCAGAAACTGAGCATTGATACCAAAGGCGGTTAGTTGATCTACCTGATTCTTCATCAGGGCAATAAGTGGTGAGATAACGATGGTGAGACCGTCGCTCACAAGCGCGGGTAATTGATAGCAAAGTGATTTACCTGCGCCCGTAGGCATAATAACAAAAGTATTCTTCCCTAACAGAATGTTTTGTATAATAACCTCCTGTTCCCCTCTAAACTGACTGTATCCAAAAATTTCTTTAAGTCTTTCTTTTAACGTGTCTAATACGACAGTATCAACCTTCTTTACCATACTCTGTTAACAAAATGGTTACCCCAAACTTCTCTATCTTTGTTTTTTGAAATGAATAATTGCAATTGGTTCTCAATAAAACTGTGATTCAGATTTGAAATTAATAAAAAATATCCAGTCCATAGCAAAAGAAGTGTTACAGAAGGAGGCCTTGGCTGTGCATAATCTGGTGGACCGGATCGACGAGGAATTTGAAAAATGTGTGCATCTGATCTTGAATGCTGGTGGGCGCGTTGTGGTCTCAGGAATAGGCAAGAGCGCTATTGTAGGACAAAAGATTGTAGCCACCCTTAATTCGACCGGAACGCCAGCGTTATTCATGCACGCCGGTGACGCTATACATGGAGATTTAGGGATGATTCAGGACAATGATGTCGTGATTGTCATCTCTCGTAGTGGTGATACGCCGGAAATAAAGGTCTTGATTCCGCTTCTTAAGCGCACTGGCGTTGAAATCATCGCGATGCTCAGTAAAAAGGACTCATATCTTGGACGAAGTACACCCTATATACTGCACGCAGATGCACCGGCGGAAGCCGATCCACTTAACCTGGCACCAACTACGAGCACTACCGTAACCATGGCGCTAGGCGATGCATTAGCTATCTGTTTGTTAGAAGCGAGGGGGTTTACGCACAGGGACTTTGCCAAATACCATCCCGGAGGGTCATTGGGGAAAAGGCTGTATTTAAAGGTGTGTGACATATACCCTAATAATGCCCTGCCTGTGGTTTCAGAGGAAGCTACATTACAGGAGGTGATATTAGAAATTACTTCTAAACGACTCGGCGCCACGTCCGTGGTTAAGCAAACGGGAGAAATGGCAGGTATAATTACGGATGGAGACCTTCGAAGAATGCTGAATCAGCATGGTGGAGCGGTTTTGCCAGGTTTGAGAGCTATGCATATTATGACGCCTAACCCTATTTCGGTAAGCCCTGATGAATATGCCGTAAAGGCTTTGGAAATGATGCAGAAACGGAGTATTACCCAGGTGGTGGTGGTGGAGAATAACCACGTGGTGGGCTTTATTCATCTACATGATTTACTAAGAGAGGGCTTGGTTTGAATCCAAGCCCTCTCTGGGAATTTATCGGAAACGGTTCGATTGCTGAACCGTTTTTTCGTCTTTTCGGATGAATCGGTTGGCAAAAACATTGGATAGCATGGCCGCCACCAATCCGTAGAAGCCGATACCGTACTCGCCAGGATTACCTGCATCAAATAATTTGGCAGTGCTATAATAGGTGAAGTAGATCACCAAGCCAATAATAACCGTTAGTAAAATAGAATTTACTGCGCAAAGAGCAGACTGGAGTGTCCGGTTCTTGAAACTAAAAATGGCATAAGCGGACACAAGTGCAACCAGTATGGCCAATATGATGAAGTAGTACAGGGGCTGTACATCGGACTGTACCGCGTTCAGTTGATGCGTTAGTTTAAGCGCTGTCAGGTCTGCTTTCTGAATCCCGTCCACCGCAATTTTAGTCCAAATTGGGAACGAAAGGAACACACCCATACCAATGATGGTAATCGCTAAAAATATGGTTTGAATACGTTGTAACATGGTTTACTATAATATTTTCTGATACTTTTTTGCAAAATTAATAAAGATGTTCGGGGATTGGACGAATAAAATTATTCCACCACCTCTCCATACAGATCAAATTCTTCTGCGTTGGTAATTTTAACATTTGCAAAATCTCCTAAGCGGACATATTGGCTTGCTGGTACAAGCACTTCATTATCAACTTCGGGTGAATCTGCTTCGGTTCGACCGATGAAATGTCCGCCTTCTTTACGATCGAATAGTACTTTATAGGTTTGGCCTATTTTTTCCTGATTCAATTCGTAAGAAATTCCCTGCTGCAATTCCATGATCGCATCGGCGCGTTCCTGTTTTACTTCTGCAGGTATGTCATCAGGCATAGTGAAGGAATGCGTATTGTCTTCATGCGAATATTGGAATGCACCGAGACGATCGAATCGCATTTTTTCAACAAAATCATATGTTTCGTCAAAAAGAGCTTCTGTTTCTCCAGGGTGGCCTACAATGAGCGTAGTACGTAATGTAATATCCGGTACTTTTTCTCGTATCGATTCGATTAAGGCTTCCGTTTTCTCTCGTGTAATCCCTCTGCGCATCGCTTTAAGAATTTCGGTTGATCCTGTTTGCAGGGGCATATCGAGGTACTTGCAAATATTGCTTCGTTCATTCATGATGTCCAGAATGTCCATCGGGAAACCTGCTGGATATGCATATTGCAGACGAATCCAGTCAATGCCTTCCACATCTGAAAGTTGAGCAAGGAGGTCGGACAAATTTCTTTTTTTGTATATATCCAGACCATAGTATGTGAGATCCTGTGCAATCAGAATCAATTCCTTTGTGCCACGTTTAGCAAGAGATTTTGCTTCTTTGACAAGTTCTTCAATTGAGCGAGAAACGTGTCCGCCACGCATAATCGGAATGGCGCAAAAACTACATGGACGATCGCAGCCTTCTGCAATTTTCAGATAGGCATAATGGCTTGGTGTTGTAAGCAAGCGTTCTCCTACCAGTTCATGTTTGTAGTCTGCTTTTAATGTTTTGAGTAGGCGAGGCAATTCGTTGGTGCCAAACCAGGCATCAACGGTAGGGATTTCAACTGCCAGCTCATCTTTGTAACGGTGAGACAAACATCCTGTTACATATACTTTATCTACAATACCGGCTTCTTTGGCATCTACATAACGAAGAATGGTATTGACGGATTCTTCTTTGGCATTGTCAATAAAACCGCAAGTATTGATGACCACAATCTGCGAATTATCTTTTTTTGATTCGTGTGCTACATCAAACCCATTTCCTTTTAGCTGGGTATATAACACTTCGGAGTCCACGAGGTTTTTGGAGCAACCCAAGGTAACTATATTGACCTTATTCTTAACTATTCCTTTGGTTTTCATTATGGTGAGTCTTGGACGGAAAGTGAGCCGCTACTGACTGATTTTGTGATTACAATAAATGCTGTTGTACAATTCTTACAAGTTACTGATATTGAGATTGCAAAACGGGCTGCAAAGATCGGGAAAAAATATTAGAATAACGATATTAGCGAATAAAGGGAAAGAAGGTCTTATGCGTTGAGATAGGTAATGTTTTAAAATATTCAAAGATGCCATATGCGCCTCTTGCACGACTGGTTAAAGCAAACTCTTCACCATTCTTTAGTTTAAACTGCCAATATTCAAATCTCATTCTGGCCTCATTGGTAAAAAGGTTAATACTTTCAATGGTATCTTCCTTTAAAATGTACTCTTGTGTACCTGACTCTACATATATGGTTTTGGTATCGGGCTCAAATCGGATGGTTATGTCTTTGGTGTGGCGCCAATAGTGAATGATTAGGGTGAGGGAATGCCCTCCTAGGAAAAGTAGAAATAGAGAAAATGCTGAGAATAGAAGGTAAGTTAGCCACATTGGAATGTCTGACGAGGTAATTCCATCTAATAAAAGCAGCCTAATACCGAGGGATCCCCCGTATAATAGCATAACACTCAGAAGTAAGTCTAAAGAAAAAAAGTAATGCCAGGGAGAGTTAGTGAAGGTAGCTGGTTTGTAAACAACCTGATAGATTTCTTTGCTCGAATTGATTCCTCCCCATACGGCAGCGCCAATCATCAGAAGAAAAGGGAGCAGGGTTACTAGAACCACTATAAAGGTTTCTCCATTAGTCATAGAAGCAGTTGATATAGTGACCATGATTTCCGTTGAATAATAGTCAAAAAAGAAAAGGTTTCAAAATCTAAGAACCTTATCGCTGCTAGATTTTGAAACCTTTTCAATTGCACTGATTAAAAAAATCTATCCGATCTTTTTAAATAGCGAATCAACAAACTCGGCTCGGTCAAATACTTGAAGATCATCCATTTTTTCGCCAACGCCAATGTATTTTACAGGTATTTTAAATTCATCGGATATACCAACTACAACGCCTCCCTTTGCGGTTCCGTCCAGTTTGGTCACAGCCAAAGCTGTAATTTCGGTTACTTTAGTAAATTCACGTGCCTGAATCACCGCATTTTGTCCGGTGCTGCCGTCGAGAACCAATAAAACTTCATGAGGAGAATCAGGAATGATTTTCTGCATCACGCGTTTTATTTTAGAAAGCTCGTTCATTAAGTTCACTTTGGTGTGAAGTCTTCCTGCTGTATCAATGATGATCACATCAGCACCTATTTCCATACCTTTTTTGAGTGCATCATAAGCAACGGACGAAGGGTCGGTGTTCATCCCATGATCAATAACAGGTACATCCACTCTTTTTCCCCATAGTTTCAATTGTTCTACGGCGGCCGCGCGGAAGGTGTCTGCTGCACCAAGTACCACTTTATGGCCTCTGGATTGAAATTGATGTGCTAGTTTCCCTATCGTCGTGGTCTTTCCAACCCCATTTACACCCACAACCATAATGACATAAGGTTTAGGAAGGTGGGCCGTTTCGAAACTATCGGTAAAATCAACCGATTTATTTTCTGTAAGTAGTTCTGCGATCTCTTCACGAAGAATCCGGTCGAGTTCGGCTGTGGTTGCGTATTTGTCGCGGGCCACTCGCTCTTCAATACGCTTGATTACTTTGACAGTTGTTTCAACGCCTACATCTGAGCTTACCAGAATGTCTTCTAGTTCATCAAGTACATCCTCGTCAATGGTGGTTTTCCCAACAATGGCTCGGGATAACTTGCCAAAGAAGCTGTCCTTAGTCTTCTCAAGACCTTTGTCTAGTGTTTCTTTCTTCTCTTTTGAAAAAAAGCCAAATAAGCCCATATCCGTATTAAGGTAATTTCGATAAAATGAGGTGTGCCTCGCATGTCAAAGCGCAGCAAAATATTATTTTGCCAAAAATAAAACAAAAAAAGTCCCGAAAGGGACTTTTTAAATTGCAATATTATAATGAGCAGCTGAAATACGATTATATATTAGCTTTTCAATGCGCTTTGTACACTGTCAAGAGGAACGATTTCTTCTTTGAATGTATATGCTCCTGTTTTAGGAGATTTAACGGCTTTAATAACTTTAGCAAAAGCTTTACCGCCTTCTTTTTTCAGGGTAGCAACTACTTTCTTTGCCATGTCTGTATATATTTAAAATGTTATCAGTTATCAACAATATGCTATTCAAGATTCAAGACGAACTCTGATCAATTGTATGATTAACCAGATAGACCTTTTATATTAAGGTAGCCTTATTTAATCTCTTTGTGCAGAGTATAACGTCTTAGGAAAGAATTGAATTTTTTCAATTCCATACGGCTAGGCGTATTTTTACGATTTTTTGTAGTCACGTAGCGTGACATACCTGGCACACCGCTTTCCTTTTGCTCAGTGCACTCTAATATAACCTGTACTCTATTACCTTTCTTAGCCATTACTTTACATCGTTTTACAAATAGGACTGCAAAAGTAATGATATTTCATATGATTCACAAAGAAATATTTTAAATAAAAAATAAAATTTCGTGAAAAAGATTTTGTTTGTATGTGTTAACGATCAGTTAATCATGTAGTTATGGTGTTTTTATAAAGGGTGGTATTGAATGATTTCTAAAATTTATGAGGGAAATCTAATACAAACTTACTTTCTTCGTGAAACGAATTATCGTTTATAGCGATAAGATGGCGGAAATTCTTAAAAAATTAAAACAATGACACTTAGAAAAAGTACTTCGCTGGCACTCATTGCTCTGGCGGCTTCGGTATGGATTGGCTGTTCCTCAAAGGAAGACAAGGAAAAGTATGACCTATATTATGGATCAGGTAGCAAGGCGCGGGAAGAGGCTTCGCTTGTAACTATTCAGAACGAAAAAAAGGCTCCGAAACCAACCGAGACAGTTTCTGCACAACCAAGTGCTTCTACTACTGCTGCTGAGCCAGCTGCTGATACCGTAAAAGCTGCTGCTGCTCCTGCTGAGGACGCAAAGCCAAAACGTAAGCCTGTACCGGCCGAAGTTTCTGCATTGTTAAATAAGCATGCATGCTTTGCTTGCCACCAGGCTTATGATAAAGTAATTGGACCGGCTTATTCTGAAGTCGCCAAGAAAAAATATTCTGCTGATAAAATTGTTGAATTGGTACATAGCCCAAAACCTGAGAACTGGCCTGGTTATCCTCCAATGGCTCCATTGGCCCACGTTCCAAAAGCAGACATTATTGTTATTGCAAACTGGATTAATTCGCTTTAATAGTTATTAGGTACAGAGGTAGTTGCAAAACCAAGCAGTTGCCGTTATTGTATTTGTAAGATATTCAGAAAATACGGGTCGTTCATGTCTATGGACGACCCGTATTTGTATCTTTGTGAAAGCATTTGCATTATTATATGACTCAATCTGAAATTTCTCCTTCCCCTGTAAGCGCTGCGCTCTTGGATACGTACGAAAGTGTAATTGGTCTAGAAGTCCATTGCCAACTTTTAACGGAGTCCAAGTTATTTACATCTGATCGCAATCAGTTTGGGACGGAGCCCAATACCAATATAGGACCAATCACACTGGCATTACCCGGTACATTGCCTAAAGTCAATAAAAAGGCGGTTGAATATGCCATTCGAATGGGTTTGGCAAGTGATTGCTCGATCAGTCGCAGAACCATATTCGATCGTAAAAATTATTTCTATCCGGACCTTCCAAAGGGATATCAAATATCTCAGGATAAAAAGCCGATTTGTGAAAAGGGTGGTGTTACCATCGTCACGAAGGGAGCAGATGGTAAAATGGTAGAAAAACGTATACGTTTCCATCATATACATTTAGAAGAGGACGCTGGGAAGTCGGTACACGATGGAAGTGATACAGAAACACTCCTGGATTACAATCGAGCGGGTACACCCCTTGTGGAAATGGTGTCGGAGCCAGATTTGCGTTCAGCGGAGGAAACAGGAGCTTTTGTGACAGAAATACGCCGTTTGGTCCGGTATCTCGGTATAAGCGACGGAAACATGGAAGAGGGGTCTCTTCGTTGTGATGTCAACGTTTCAGTCCGTAAAAAAGGGGACACAAAACTAGGCGTGAAGGTTGAGGTTAAGAATATGAACTCGATCCGAAATATGATGCGTGCCATTAATTTCGAAACGTCGCGGCAGGTAGAACTTTTGGAAACGGGTGGCGAAATTCACCAGGAAACCCGAATGTTTGACGTAGAATCGGGTCGTACGTATGGTATGCGTATGAAGGAAACCATGAATGATTATCGCTATTTTCCGGATCCCGACCTGAGCCCAATGGTTATTTCTGAGGAGTGGTTGGAAAGTATTAAGGAATCTATGCCTGCGCTTCCGCAAGAATTGCGACAAAAATTCACCACGGTATATGGTATTCCTGCATATGACGCGCTGGTTTTAACAGATACCAAAGAAATTGCGGATTACTTTGAGGCGGTTTGTACGAAAACCAATGCCTATAAGCAGGCCTCAAACTGGTTGATGGGCTCGGTTAAATCTTATTTGAATGAGCACGATGGAGATATTACTGCGTTCCCTATCAAACCCGAAAGTTTAGCAGCGCTGATTGAACTGAGTGAATCGGGCATGGTAAGTAATTCGGTGGCTTCTCAGAAAATATTCCCGGTGATGCTGGCTGAACCGAATAGAGCACCCAAGGAAATTGCAGAAACAAATAACTGGCTGCAAAACAGCAATACAAATGAGCTCGAAACGTTGGTAGTGCAAGTAATTGAGTCAATGCCTGACAAGGTGGAGGCATACCGTAAAGGTAAAAAGGGCCTTTTAGGGTTATTTGTTGGCGAAATTATGAAACGATCGAATGGCACGGCTGATCCAAAACTTGTAAGTCAGTTGTTGGCGTCAAAACTGCAATAGAATTTAAATAACCATTCATGAACATGATGATGCTTCAATTGAACAAGAAATGCTTATTGACTTTTGTTTTGCTGATTGGGTATGCTGTTGCTTTTGCACAAATTGAGCCTAAAGAATTTGTGGTGAGCGGGAGTATAAAAGGTGGAGCAAAGGGTGAAAAGATTACTCTTTTACAGTCTTTGGCGAATGGGTCCTCGGTGAAGGTCGACTCTACACAGTTGAATGCAGATGGTACTTTTTCTATTAAAGCAACAGAAAAGGATAGAGGTAGTTTTTTTGTAGTGAATGTGGCAGATCGGCAAAAGGCTATTTTGTTAGTGGAAGGTGGTGAAAATTTTAAAATCGCAGGCAACGCCCAAGGGAAGCTGCAAGTGACTGGTTCCAAAAACATGGAATATTATGGTAAAGTGGATCAGTTGATGCAAAATTTTGCAGCGAAGGTTACCATATGGAATGAAGAGTTTGCCAAAGCGGAGGAGAAAAAGGATTCCAAAAAGGTTCAGGAAATACAAACAGCATATGCCGCCGCTGACAAGGCTAGATTGGATCAGATTAAAGTACTGTTGCCGGAAATGGGTACCTCACTGGTTGCTCTGTTTACGGCCAATAACTTTTTGAATCCAGACAATGATTTGGCGACCTTAAAGGCGTTGGCAGCAGATTTTGAAAAGGTATCACCGGTTCCCACATTGGCTCAGGGATTCATTGGGCAGGTGAAGAGAATGGCAGGTATTGCGGTGGGTGAGGTAGCACCTGATTTTACATTAAATGACCCAGAAGGCAAGCCCATTCAACTGTCATCGCTTCGTGGAAAATTTGTCCTGCTGGACTTCTGGGCCTCCTGGT
>CALGRQ010000262.1 GCA_937880795.1 uncultured Dyadobacter sp.
GATGTATCAAGAGCGTTTTAATGGAGATCAATTTTTGATTGGTTAAACCTAACGCTTGTTCTCTCCAACTGCTTTTTTATACACCGCTTCACTCACTTTATATTCAATTTGTGCATCGATGATATTACTATTCGCTTGCGCCCAAAGGGTTTGTGCTTCCAGAACATCCTGCCCTGTAACGGTTCCTGCTTTGAAGCGATCGTTACTCAAACGCAGGTTTTCCTCGGCCTGTTTCAGCGAAGCATCCGAAAGTTGAATTCGTTTCGCAGCCTGATTCAGCTGCAAATACGCATTCTGAATTTCCAGCGTGAGCAATTCTTTGGTTTCCTCCAACTGCACCTGTTGGGCGCTAATTTTGAAGCTTTGCTCCTTCACTTTGCTCGCTTTTTGTCCCCAGTCCCAAATTGGGATGTTTACGCTAAGCATACCAAAATAAGACGCCATGGTATTTCCACCGGTAGCCATATTCATTTTCTTTCCGACACCGGCAAAGCCTCCGGCAAGCAAACCAACGGTGGGCTTAAAGTCTGCCTGAAGTATCTTTTTCTGCATTTCTTGGGCCTGAATTACGTTTTTAAGCAATTCAATTTCCGGCCGAATTTCCACCGCTGCTCCAAAAGATTGAGATGGAATGGCATCAAATGACCCCACGATGGAATCACCTGGTGTAAGATTGGCATCAGCAGGTGCACCAATGATTTGAGCCAGATTCATTTTAGAAAGCACCAATCCATCCTGCGCCTTTACCAGGTTGAGTTCGGTTTCATTACGCTGTACCTGCACACGTAGCAAGTCATTTTTATAGATCATGCCCGCGTCAAACGCGTTGGTCAACTCTTTGTCCAGAGATTCCAATAATGCCTTAAACTTATTGGCAAGCTTAATTTTCTCGGAAACATTGACAATCTGCCAATAGGCTTTATCTACATTCAGCAAAACTTCACTTTCGGTCAACACTTTTTGCTTTTCCTGTATTTCTACCCCTTTTGCAGCGGCAGCTTGACCCAGCTTAATCTTGCCCCCGGCATATATGGGTTGAGCTGCTGTGACCGATGGACTCACACCCACTGCTGGCAAAAGATTACTCAATGGCTTTCCCACATGAAAGACAGCCACAGAACCATCAATGGTAGGTTTTGTTAAGCCTTCGGTCCCCTCCTGTACTGCCCTGGCAGCATCAATATTATACTGGGCATGTTTTAACTTTTTATTGTGTTCAAGCGCCAATTTTCGGGCCTGTTCCAGCGATAGGGTTTCTTGTGCCCATGCTCCCTGCGACAACATTACAATGGCCGCCGCCAGACTATATTTAATATATGAATTCATGATTAATATGCTCTTAATTATGCGTGAGACGGTTTATACTGAATATGATCGTCAGAATCCGGTTGTGCCAATTCCTCCTCTACCCGTTCAGGTTTTACAAACATGAAGTAGAGTACTGGTACCACAAACAGCGTCAGAACCATCGAAACCATCAAACCAAAGGCAAGTACACTGGCAAGAGGCCCCCACATCGGTGACTTCCCTAAAATCATCGGAATAACCCCTACTGCTGCCGCCGATGATGTCAGGAATATAGGACGCATCCTGCGCTTGGCTGCGGCAATGGCAGCTGCTTTAATGGTATATCCATGATCACGCAC
Source organism: uncultured Dyadobacter sp. (assembly GCA_937880795.1). GTDB lineage: Bacteria > Bacteroidota > Bacteroidia > Cytophagales > Spirosomataceae > Dyadobacter. The sequence goes on from CALGRQ010000262.1 coordinate 1,647, forward strand.
GAGCTCATCCGCATAATCCACGAGAATAATTCCGTTTCTCACTACAATTCCGATCAACGATATAATACCCATGAAGGCCGTCATCCCCATTGGATTTCCAGTAAGGTATAGCCCAAGGAAAGCACCTAGTAAGCTCAACGGGAAAGTTG
>CALGRQ010000263.1 GCA_937880795.1 uncultured Dyadobacter sp.
TGAAACCAGATTAATGGCTAGGTATGTAGTTGCCAAACCACCTATCACCAGAAAGAACACTTGAATAACATCCGTAAAGCCAATTACTTTCATCCCACCAATGGTAATGATGATGGCAAATGCTGCGAGGGCAATCATACAAAACTGGAAGTCAAGGCCTGAGATCCCAGACACCGCAAGCGCTCCGAGATAAAGGATGGAGGTAAGGTTCACAAGAATATACAAAGCCAACCAGAAAACTGCCATAATTAAACTCACCGTGGGGTTATACCTTTGGCTCAAAAATTGAGGCATGGTATATATCTTGTTTTTAAGATATATTGGCATAAAAAATACCGCAACAATAACCAGCGTGGCGGCAGCCATCCATTCATAGGTTGAAATACCCAACCCCATAGAGAACCCGTTTCCGGACATGCCGATAAACTGCTCTGCAGAAATATTGGAAGCGATTAGAGACGCTCCGATGGCCCACCAGGTTAGTGACCCTTCCGCCAAAAAGAAATCCTTGGTAGACTCTGAGGACGTTTGTTTTCGCTTGTAAATCCAATAACCATAGCCGGATACGAGAATAAAATAAAAGAAGAATACGATGTAATCCAGAGTTTGTAACTGTTGCATTTCAATCTTGGAAATTGGATGGTTGAATGAGCCTTTTTGTTTAACCCGAAAGGTACACTATTTTCAGAAAATAGTGCAAGCCGAGTTCATTCAGTTTCGAACATTGTTTCTACTTTTTTGTAAAAAATATAGCAAAACGTCTACGTTTCCGATCGGATCTTTACTATTTTACTTCTAAAGAAGGTCTTCTTAGTGGATTTGGTGGTATATCTGATAAACGAGAGTTTAATCCCCCAGTCTTCCCCGCCTGTTGGTATGCTTCCTTAAATTTTTTACCATTTTTCATTTCTTGGATCAAACGGTCAACTCCCTTTTCCCGGCTGTTCAACAACCAATATGACACCTCAAGACCCGAGGTCATATACCCCAACATAACCTGCTTCTCTGAACCTCCAAAAAAATCTTTCACAGAGGTTATCGCTTCTAATTCTAGAATTTGCTGTCCACCACCTGTATAAATCAACCATTCATCCATATAATCCAAATAGCGGCCCAAAGCATCCGTATTGGTTACAAACCGCTTGTCGAGCATGAGGGCAAGCCCTTCATTAAACCATTGCGGTATTTGTGTGGTTGTTTGCCACCAGCCGAGTCTGGTAAACAATTCTATGTGGCTCATTTCATGACTTACCACATCCACATTCAAATCCTGTACGTTTAACACGATGTACGTACTCCCCCATGGTGTACCCAAGCTGCATCCAGCACCTTCGGTACTGTTGCAATACCTACGGTATTCCGAGGGATCAGTACAAACAATTATAGTGGGTTGAGAAATTTTGCCCGAGTAAAATAACTCAACACGTCGTTCCGCCCTCTTGATGATTCTTTGCAGGACCTTCTGATGGTTTGTCTTAAACGTCGGACTTATAAACAACTTTTCCGTAACCGGGGTGAAGTCTGAAAAACGAATGGTTGTACAGTTGTATAACTGAGGAAACAGAAAAATAAAACTACCCAAACCCACAGCAATCCCAATGCCGATAAATCGTGCAATTTTCAAGAGACGAGCTGCTAAGTGGTTGGTAATTTTCAAATTCTCAATATTTATTTCCTATAGTTGATACTATATAAAGCAACGAAGCTACGAACCAGCCAGAATTTCTCATCAAAATTCTCAGCAATCCGTAGCTTCGTGACTTAAAAAGCGGATATTAAAAATCCTTAGTGCTTAAAGTGGCGAACACCCGTGGTTACCATCGCCAATCCATTTGCGTTACAGTAATCTACGGAATCTTTATCCCGAATAGAACCACCTGGCTGCACCACTGCGGTAATACCCGCTAAATGTGCAATTTCAACACAGTCTGGGAATGGGAAGAACGCATCAGATGCCATCACAGCCCCGTTCAGGTCAAATCCAAAAGCTTTCGCCTTCTCAATAGCTTGTCTTAAGGCATCAACACGTGAGGTTTGCCCTGTTCCACTTGCAAGTAATTGGTTCTCCTTAGCAAGAACAATGGTATTGGACTTTGTATGCTTGCAAACTTTAAGCGCAAACTCCAATGCCTTTACCTCATCGGCAGTCGGTGCTTTTTCAGTAACCGTAGTAAACTGAGCTGCTACTTCTGTTGCTAAATCTTTATCCTGAACCAATACTCCGTTCAATATCGTCTTGAACATCACTTTTGGAAGTTCAACATCATTTCTTTTTAGTAAAATTCTATTCTTTTTAGACTTCAAAAGCGTCAACGCATCTTCGTCATACGCTGGCGCAATCAAAATTTCCATAAAAAGCTTATTCAATTCCTCCGCCGTAGCTAAGTCTACCTTTGAGTTTGTTATCACAACACCACCAAAAGCAGAAACAGGATCACAAGCCAAAGCATTGTCATAGGCTTCCTTAGCCGTAGCAGCGGTTGCTATACCACAAGCGTTGGTATGCTTAATGATTGCAAATGTAGGAGCTTCTCCAGCAAATTCGTCAATAAGGCATACACACGCATCCACGTCCACTAGGTTGTTATAAGACAACTCTTTCCCGTGCAGTTTGTCAAAAATTCCTTCCAAATCACCAAAGTAAGTTGCACTTTGATGTGGGTTTTCACCATATCGTAGTGTTTGAGAAGGTAATTTTTGAAAGTCGTATAGCGCTGCATCTTCCGGAGCAGCCTTAGAAATAAAGTAGCTGTTGATAGCTCCATCGTAATGCGACGATACGGCAAACGCATCCGCAGCGTACTGACGACGATCCTCGAAATCCGTCGCTCCACCTTTTGCGGTTAGCAAATCAACCACCGCACCATACTGGCTTCTGGAAGAAACGATTAAAGTATCCTTGAAATTCTTAGCCGTAGCACGAATCAAAGAAATTCCACCTATATCTATTTTTTCGATAATGTCCTCCTCACTGGCTCCTGATGCTACTGTCTCCTCAAATGGATATAAATCCACAACAACCAGATCAATCGATGGGATGTTGTATTGAGCAGCCTGCGCTATATCTCCGGCATCATCACGACGGTATAGAATACCTCCCATAATTGCCGGATGGAGTGTTTTCACACGTCCTCCAAAAATAGAAGGATAGCCCGTTAGCTCTTCTGCTGCGGTTACCGGAATCTGAAGATT
>CALGRQ010000264.1 GCA_937880795.1 uncultured Dyadobacter sp.
TCAACAACCATCTTTAAACTGGAAATTACCGCCGGAATTCCCGCGGTAATTTCCAGTTTAAAGATGGTTGTTGAAGAGGATGGATTGAAACGAGGTATGAAGGCTTTATGGAATCTCAATAAAAAAGGAGGTTTCGATTGTCCCAGTTGCGCATGGCCCGATCCAGACGATGAACGGTCTACCATTGCAGAGTATTGCGAAAATGGCGCCAGAGCCGTAGCAGATGAAGCCACTGCAAAAAAGTTGACTCCTGAATTTTTTCAGACTCATTCAATTGCTAGTTTGGCTGCATTATCGGATTATGAAATTGGTAAAAAAGGTCGTATTGCCCAGCCTATGTATTTACCGGAAGGTGCTACACACTACAAACCTATTTCGTGGAATGCGGCATTCGAAAAAATTGGATTTGCGCTTAATCGCCTTAACTCTCCAGACGAAGCCATTTTCTATACCTCTGGAAGAACCAGCAATGAGGCAGCATTCCTATATCAACTTTTTGTTCGTGAATTTGGCACCAACAACCTACCCGATTGCAGTAACATGTGCCATGAAAGCAGTGGCGTTGCATTAACTGAGGCATTGGGTATCGGTAAAGGCTCGGTTACGCTGGAAGACTTTTATGAAGCCGAAGCCATTATTATACTAGGCCAAAATCCTGGAACGAACCACCCTCGGATGCTCACTGCATTGCAAAAAGCCAAAGCCAATGGCGCAACCATTATTGCCATAAATCCTCTGCCTGAAACCGGTTTAATGGGATTCAATAACCCACAAACGGTTCAGGGTGTATTGGGTTTAAAACCCGAATTGACTGACATATTCCTGCAAGTAAAAATTAATGGGGATATGGCTGCCCTGCAAGCCATTGAAATCATGCTTTTACAAATGGAAGAAAAAGTACCAGGTTCGGTACTCGACCTGGAATTTATAGAAAAAAACACCCTGGGTTTCGAAGAATTTAAGCAACATATAGGAACAAAGCGTGTTGAAAAACTGGCACAGCAAAGTGGAATTCCCCTGATGGAATTAGCCCATACTGCAAAAATTTTAGCTGGGAAAAAGAAAATTATTGCCTGCTGGGCTATGGGGCTTACCCAACATAAAAACGCAGTAGACACCATTAAAGAAATTGTAAACTTGCTTCTCATGAAAGGGAGCATTGGAAAACCAGGCGCAGGAACCTGTCCGGTTCGTGGTCATAGCAATGTGCAGGGCGACCGAACCATGGGGATTTACGAAAAACCGCCTCAGAAATTCCTGGATAGTATTGCCCGAAATTTCAACTTTACCCCTCCCCAAAAACACGGTTTTGATGTTGTCGAATCCATCCAGGCAATGCATGCGGGCAAAGCTCATGTTTTCATTGCCATGGGCGGCAATTTCCTATCAGCTACCCCCGACACCCAGCTGACTGCTCAAGCTTTACAAAATTGCAGTCTCACGGTACAGGTTTCCACTAAACTCAATCGTAGCCATCTCATTCACGGCAAAGAAGCGCTGATTCTACCCTGTTTGGGAAGAAGCGATAAAGACTTAACCGGAGGAAGCAATCAATTTGTGTCCTGCGAAAACTCCATGGGTGTAGTTCAGTCTTCCCGTGGTGTGCTCGATCCTGTTTCGGATCAGTTGCTGAGTGAGCCTGAAATTGTATGCCGGTTGGCCAGGGCTACCTTGGGTAAACAAAGCAAAATAGACTGGCAACGTTATATTCCTGATTATGATGTAATCCGGGCAGATATAGCGCGGACTATACCCGGGTTTGATAGTTACAACGAGCGCATCAGAATTCCAGGTGGCTTTTACTTACCCAATTGTAACCGTGACAAGCAATTCAATACAGAGACACAAAAAGCTCATTTCACGGTAAGCGATGTTCCGGAGTCGGTTTTGGAAGAAAATGAACTGGTCATGATGACCATACGAAGTCACGATCAATTCAATACCACCATATACGGGCTAAACGATCGTTACCGGGGCATCCACAACGAACGTCGGGTTATATTAATGAACCAGAATGATGCCCGCAAGCGGGGTATTGATAACAACGATCTGGTGGATCTTCATAATTACTACGGTGGAAAGACACGGGTAGCGCACCGTTTTATAGTAGTGGTATATCCCATTCCCGAAGGCTGCTGTGCTACATACTTCCCAGAAACGAATGTATTGGTTCCCATAGACAGTGTGGCGGAGAAAAGCAACACGCCAACCTCCAAATATGTAGTCATTACAGTCACAAAATCGGTTTCCGGGGCGTCACAGATATAAAGACAACTAAAATTTAATATTCAAATGGGATATCTTGTGTTTGTGTTCCGGAAAAAAAGTAAAACTTGCGTCAAATATCTAAATCCACAATCATGATCAAGAAATTCTTAACATTTTCGATTGCACTACTTTCTCTTACTTCTTTGGAAGCTATGTCTCAAGGTAAAAATAAAGTAATTGCCCACCGAGGTGCCTGGAAAAACACGGGTGTCACTGAAAATACCATTGGCGCTTTGGAGCATGCCATTAAATTGGGTTGCTACGGCAGTGAATTTGACGTACATATGTCTGCTGACTCAGTCGTATTTGTACACCATGATCATGCATTTAAGGGAACTCACATTGAAAAAACGAATGCGAAAGAGCTTTCTCAGATTAAGTTACCCGATGGCGAGTTTATGCCTACACTTGAAGCATACCTAAAAGCAGGTGTAAAACAGAAAAAGACCCGTTTGATTCTTGAAATTAAAACATCTTCCATCAGTAAGGAACGTTCATTAGCCCTGGCTACTAAATGCGTGGAACTCGTAAAAAAAATGAAAGCTGAAAAAATTACAGACTATATCGCTTTCGATTTTGATGTTTGTTTAAAAGTGAAAGAACTTGCTCCAAAGGCGCATGTAGAATACCTCAATGGAGACAAAACGCCGGCTGAAATTAAAGCAGCGGGTTTAAGCGGAATTGACTATCACTACAATGTCCTTAAAAAGAACGAAAATTACATCAGTGAAATTCGCGATCTTAAATTAACCACCAATGTGTGGACGGTGAACGATGAGTCCATGATGAAATGGTTTCTTGAAAAAAATGTAAACTACATCACGACCAACGAACCAGAGTTGCTTCTGAAGATTTCAAAATAATTGAGAAGAACTATCGTGATATGCAAAAACGCCTCAGAAGACTAATCTGGGGCGTTTTTGCTTTAAAACTATATGGAAAGTAGCAGCCTTTTAACTAAGTGAGTTATCGCTGTTCTCTGAGTAGCTTTTCATATTCCTTCTGGGCCAAAGTGGTTTCATCTACACTTCCGTACGCGGAAAAGTAATGAGATGCCAACCCAATCCCCCATCCGAGCATGGGCCATATCGGCCATGGAGTCATTGCATGGGCCCAGTGTTGACCTGTGGTAAGAAAATAGATGATCCACAAGCCACCATTTACGATCACATAGCTTCGTAAATGAATTTTAAATGACGCCCTCCGTTTGGCTTTTTTCCAAAGATTTTGGTTTCGGGAATTTTCCATGGTTGTTCGTTTTAAGGGATATAATAAAGCCTCAACAATATATTTCACAACAACTTATCTATCAAATCTAACGAAGTGTAAGTGCTCTTCCAAATACTATATGATAAACGCTAAAATCAAAGGATAACAGCCTTTAAACGGATGACAAATACAAGAAACGGTTAGCCATTCCCTAAACAGGCCATTTCTCTAACCGGTAAGCACTATCCCAAAAGATATATTCCATTCGAGAGGCTGTTAAATAAGCCGCTTTCATTCTTTCTTTCAGAGGATCAGAGGCATTTGCAGCAAGCGTATTGCAGATATGCAACGCCTTTTCAACAGACGTCGCAAATTCTACGCCCGCGTAGGCATCAATCCAGTTTTGATAGGCATTGGGTTTGGTCTGATTCGCAAAAATGTAATCTCCCACTTTCTTGTATATCCAAAAACAGGGTAGCAACGCCGCAACTGCTACTTCCAGACTATCATAGGCACACACCGACAACAGATAATTTGTGTACATAAAACATCCCTGGGCTTTGACGGTGTTGGCATCCATGTCAAATTCTTTTAAATAACTTTCATGCAATGATCGCTCCACCAGAATCGCATTTTGTGCAAACCTGAGAAAATCCAAAAACATGCCACTATTATCCGTTTTGGTGCCGGCAGTAGCCAGTGCCTTTGCAAAATCTGCCAAATAAAGGGAATCCTGAAAAATATAGAACCTAAACTTTTCTAATGGTAACGTCCCGTTTTTTAATTCCTGATTAAAGGCGTGCTGCTCAATTTTCTCGTAAACCGGCAAAGCCAGTTGCCATAATTCATCGGTAAATTTCATGATATAGTCTGCATTGGAATGGGTGAATAGGAATGATTAAGTGGCCCGGAGCCTTGTCCGGTTACAATATCTTTACCGGCTTCAATTGCACCGGATATATAACTCTTTGCCAATCGTACGGCATCTGGAAGCGAATTACTCAATGCAACAAATGTTGCTATGGCAGCAGACAAGGTACAACCAGTTCCATGGACGTTACGGCTTTCAATAAAAGGCGTTTCCATGGACAAAATTTCAGACTGATCTATGGTTAAAATATCATAAAGCTTAGGACCTATTAAATGCCCACCTTTCAGTAGAACCCCCTTACAACCACGTTGTAACATGTCTTGAGCCGCCATCCGCATATCTTCCACAGAAGTGATCGCTTTACCCGTCAAGATTTCAGCCTCATCCAAATTTGGGGTAATTAAATCAACCCGGGAAAACAATTCAGTCCATAAGACTTCGACTGTTTCTTGCTGAATAAGTCTGGCGCCGCTCGTTGACACCATCACGGGATCAAAAACCACAAACCGAGGTTTAAACCGATCGAGCACATCAGCGATAACAAGTGCAGCCTCAACAGTGTTTATCATACCTATCTTTACTGCATCGACGGTTATATCTTCAAAAACTGCTTCTAATTGATCTTTCAAAAATGCAGAAGGAACCGGGTGTATCCCACGCACGCCCTGAGTATTTTGTGCCGTTAGGGCCGTAATAGCCGATGTTCCATAAGCGCCAAGTGCTGCAATGGTTTTCAAATCGGCCTGTATACCGGCTCCTCCACCACTGTCAGATCCGGCAATGGTGAGTACGGTTGCATATCTTTTCATGGTAAATGATTAAAAAGTAACATTCGATTTCTTCGCCTGCACAATCTGCGTTTTCAACTTTTGTGCAGCCAACATAGGAGATGCAGCACTACAGATGGCTGAAATAACCGCTATACCCTTGGCGCCGTTCTCAAGAGCTGCCGGTGTGTTATTTTCGTTCAAACCACCTATTACCACAATGGGATGACGGCTATGGTTTTTCATCCAACGCAGCCCCTCTATCTCCCAGGGTTTTTCAGTATCCGTTTTTGTAGGGGTTGCATACAATGGACTGGCCGCCAGATACGAAAGGTCCCAAGTCTCTGCCTGGTATACATCCTCCGGCTTCTCAGCCGAAACGCCAATCAATTTACCCGCAGGGAAAACTTCTTTCAACATTGGGAACGGCATATCACTTTGTCCTACATGTATTCCTGCGGCATCAATCGCTAACGCCACTTTCACATTGTCATTGATAATCAGCGGCACCTGATACCGATCCAGAAGATCTTTAAGCCGCTTACCTTTTTCTATAAATGCTTTTTCTCCTAGATTTTTCTCGCGGAGTTGAACCATGGT
>CALGRQ010000265.1 GCA_937880795.1 uncultured Dyadobacter sp.
GATACCATGTTGGCTCATTATCTGCTTCAACCCGATAAGCGTCATGGAATGGACATTCTGGCAGCCTCATACCTCAACTACGAACCGGTTTCAATTACGGAACTTATCGGTAAAAAAGGCGCAAAGCAAATCAACATGCGCGATGTAAGCATTCCGGAAGTGACGCAATATGCAGGTGAAGACGCCGACATTACCTTGCAGTTGGATGCCATTTTTAAAAAGCAACTTCCCAAATTCAACGCAACCAGTCTGTTTGAAACCGTGGAAATGCCCTTGGTTACCGTTTTGGCTGGAATGGAAAGCAAAGGCGTGAAATTGGATATTAATGCTTTGCATGAAATGTCCGCAGTGCTAGAGACCGACATCAGACAAACAGAGTCCGAAATTTTCGAAATCGCTGGTCAATCCTTCAATATCAGCTCTCCTAAGCAATTGGGGGAAGTGCTGTTTGAACGAATGAAGCTCATCGCCAAACCGAAGAAAACGAAAACCGGACAATATGCAACCGGTGAAGAAATTCTTTCGGAACTGGAAAACGACCACGCTATTGCTCGTAAAATATTAGATTACAGAGAATTACAAAAATTAAAATCTACGTATGTGGATGCGCTACCGATGCTGGTAAGTCCACGTACAGGGAGGATCCATACCTCTTACAACCAGGCCGTTGCAGCAACAGGAAGGTTGAGTTCTACTAATCCAAACTTGCAGAACATACCTATACGCACACCGCGCGGACGCGAAATCCGAAAAGCATTTGTACCTGATAATGAATCATTTCAGATACTATCTGCGGACTACTCCCAAATTGAATTGCGGATTATGGCTGCTTTCAGCAAAGATGAAAGTATGATTGAGGCCTTTAATCAAGGACGAGACATTCACTCCACAACGGCAAGCAAGGTGTTTAAGGTACCGTTGGAAGAGGTCACTTCTGACATGCGCCGTAAGTCCAAGATGGTTAATTTTGGGATTATATATGGCATTTCAGCATTTGGATTGAGCCAACGCCTGGCCATACCCAGAGGAGAAGCTTCTGAAATCATAAACGCCTATTTCGAGGAGTTTCCTGCCGTTAAAAGGTATATGGATCAGGTTGTAAACGATGCCCGTGAACATGAATACGTAGAGACCATCCTCGGTAGAAGACGTTATGTTCCGGATATTAATTCAAGAAATGCAACCAACCGTGGTTATGCCGAACGAAATGCAATTAATGCGCCCATACAAGGCTCTGCCGCCGATATGATCAAAGTCGCGATGATCAACATTGATGATTTTATCAAAAAGGAAAAACTTAAATCGCGCATGATACTGCAAGTACATGATGAATTGGTATTTGACGCACACCGCGATGAAATACCCCTGCTCAAAGAGAAAGTAGATGAACTCATGCGCATAGCCATACCAATGCCCGTAAAAATGGAAACAGGTATAGGCATTGGAGCCAATTGGCTTGAAGCACATTGATGAATTAAAAAGACCGATTTTCCCGATCGGTCTTTTTTTTGTGCCTCTAACTTTCTGCGATTCCTAAAATGAGTGATCACTTAAAAATGAGCCATTGATGACAATGATGGCTTTTTAATAATTATATCCAATTTTATATAAGAATTTTTTAAAAATAACTCAGGGATAAGGATCTCTTTCGTGTCTTAGAAGAATAATTGTCATTTTAACTCTTATTCTATGCTGGCACACCACTTTGTTTTCCTCCAAAAGGAAAGACAGTCAAGTATCTATGAATCTCCCCCGGATACGCACGAAGTTACCGAACCAGAAAATACAGAGTTTTTCCTTCGCAAGGCATTTGAGAAGGATCCCAAAGTGGGTTGTGAACTTCTATTTCGGGCTTACTACAGTTTTTTGTGCAGCCATGCGCTTCGCATTGTATACTCCAAACAAGCAGCTGAGGATATCGTCGGTGAGGTATTCCTTGTTTTTTGGAATAATAAGATCTATGATACGATCAAGTTCTCCTATCGCTCCTACTTATTTTCAGCGGTTCGTAACCGGGCTTACAATCATCTTCGAAACGAAGTGGGTAGAAAATCTACTTCCCTCTCTGACCTCGCATTTGACAATGACCTAAACAGTTCGGAACAACCCGATCAAATCTTACAACTAGACGAACTGATACAGCAAATTAATGAGACGGTGAAATCATTGCCTCCCCAGGCAAGGCGCGTATTCACCATGAGCAGATACGAAGGCATGTCTCACACTGAAATTGCCAACGCGCTTCATATCAATTGTAAAACCGTCGAAAGTCATATCACCAGAGCGCTTGCCAGTATGCGAAAGCTTTTGAAGTGAGATCCTGATTGACAATCAATACTCTGAAACCCAGCATTGCTCGCGTATCATGAAAACCGAAATTATCAAAAAGATTATTTATTCACATTTCGCAGGTGTCGCAAGCCCTTTACAGACCCAATTGCTGCGTGATTGGTTAAAAAGTAATGAACATCAAGAATTATATTATATCTGGCTTCAAGAATGGGAACAACTACACCCTCAAATGATCGTCAATGCTGACCAAGGATATCGTGCATTACAACAGAAGATGGACGCCTCCATCACAAACCTTGACGTAGAGGTAAAACAACCCCGAATTACCTGGCAAAGAGCACTTGTGGCAAGTTGCTGGGCTGGAATTTTTCTTTTATCTGCCTATACGCTCCGCAACTATTGGTATCAAAAAGTATATACCACATCTAAAAATGAGACCATTCATATTTCATTGCCGGACGGAAGCCTGGTAAAGTTGTATCCTAGCTCAAAACTTACGTTTACACGTTTTCAGTCACTTTATCAGGCAAGGGTCGTTCAACTCTCTGGTGACGCGGACTTTAAAGTGATGCACCTAACCGACGGAAAGAAGTTTATTGTAAGCCTCCCAAACAACCTCAGTATAGAAGTATTAGGAACGGAGTTTACGGTTAACAGTAACCAAAATGAGACAGATGTCAGCTTAAAAACAGGCAAAATACGACTGGGATACCATTCCAATGAAGCCAATAAAGAAGTTTATATGGAACCTGGAGATCATTTACGCTACTCCCACTCCAGCCGCAGCTTTAATAAGCTAAGTTCTTCAATAACCATTAAACAGGAAGAAAAAGAATGGATTCTCTCGGAGGTCTCATTGGAGAAGCTATCCCATATGATCGAGTCCAAATTTGATGTAAAAGTTTCATTCAGAAACAAACAAATCGCTCAAATGACGGTAAGTGGCATCGTTCCCACCAACAATCTTGATGAGCTTCTTCAATCTCTTTCGGTAACACTAAATCTCAAAATTGAAAGAAAGAAAAATAACATTCAAATCCATTAGTACCCACCAAAACCCAGATCATCTTTTATGAATACATTTCCACGTTTTATCAAGCTCATTGTATATGCACATGCACTGGTGCCCATCGTGCATCATACATCAGACGCACAAATTCTGGTAGCCTCCAATGGTTCAAATCAAAGTATTGGAACTGCTTCTAAAAGCCTCAAGCGCAATTATGCGCCTTTGGGCGAGGTTTTGAACAAACTTAAATCGGAACAAGGTATTTACTTTTTGTATAAAGATTCCAAATTAAAACAAAAGCTAGTCCCTGCAGACCTTAAACTTTCAGGGGCTGCTCCTCTCACCATTGAGAAACTACTTGCTTCTGCTGACCTCACATCTCGTAAAATCGGCAACATATACATTATTTCGGAAGCAGCACAACATACGAACCTTCACTCTGTTGCCCTGTCAGAAGCCTTAATAAAAGTATCCGTTGATAAAAAAATTAGTGGCAAAATAACTGACGAAAAAGGTGAAGCGCTACCAGGGGTCAACGTAATTCTTAAAGGTACTACCGTGGGGACAACAAGCTCAGCTGATGGCACATACACCCTCACGGTTGGTGATAATGACCAAGTTTTGATTTTCTCTTTTCTAGGTTATACCGAACAAGAGGTAACCATTGGAAACAGGTCGTCCATTGACATATCCCTTCTTCCTGATATTAAGCAACTTACTGAGGTAGTTGTGGTGGGTTATGGTACCATGGACAAAAAAGAAGTTACCAGTGCCATCACACATATCTCCGAAAAAGAATTACTAACAGTAGGCGCTAACAATCCACTGATGTCCTTACAAGGCAAGGTGTCGGGGCTTACCATTTCCAATGTAGGCGCTGCTGATCCTAACTCCAACCCTACCATTCAGTTACGCGGGGTATCCTCGCGAAGTGCCGGTCTAGGCCCGCTTGTGGTTATAGACGGTATCCCGGGGGGCAATCTGGAAAACTTAAACCAAAACGATATCGCATCCATCGACGTGTTGAAAGATGGTGCAGCCTCTGCTATTTATGGAACCAGAGGAAGCAATGGCGTGATCATGATTTCAACCAAAAAAGGTGGAGGTGGAAAGATCAATGTGAACTATAATGGATATGCCAGTTTTGATTTACCATCCAGAACTCTGAAAACCCTTTCCGCAGATGAGTTTGTATCCATTGAACGAGGAACCAACTATGGTGCTAAAACGGATTGGTTCGATGAAATCACCAGAAAAGCAGCTCTTTCTCAAAAACATAGCATATCCTTCTTCGGAGGAGATGCCAAAACCAATTACCGTGCCACTGCGGATTATCGCAAAGCCGAAGGATTGGATATCCGATCCAACCGGAACGAATACGGAGCCCGATTGGCTGTAAACCATAAATCCGGAAATGGCCTATATGAAATAAACATGAATTTAGCTCCTCGTTTTTTTAAAAGAAATGATGCTGACTATGGCGTGTTTACCCAGGCTCTGACATTGAATCCCACCTCCCCGGTAATGAACCCTAATATTCCTAACCAGTATTTCTTGCCGGACGGATGGGAAGCCTTTAACCCTGTCGAACGATTAAAAACAGAGGAAAGCGGCTCCGAAGCCAAGTTTTTAGAATGGAATACAGCATTCAAACTAAACATTTTGAAATCGCTATCCACCCAAATCACTATTGGCCAAAATTCACGGGACTATTTTGATTTCTTTTTCAGGCCCTCTACTTCAACATATGCCCGTGCCTATGAGGGCGGTATGAGCTCAGCGAACAGAAGGTATAGCAAAAATGACCAAAAAAGCCTTGAATGGATTGGAGACTACTCTACTTATTGGAATAATCACTCCTTAAAACTGGTTGGCGGTTACTCTTATCAGTACTTCCAGTATTCAGAATTGTTTGCTGAAAACCGCAACTTTACCTCTGATGCCTTTACATATAACAACATTGGTAATGGTGTATACATGCAGGAAGTGGGTCGAAATGGAATGACCACGACGAAAAATGACTCAAAGCTGATCGCGTTCTTTGGTCGGGCAAATTATTCCTTCAAAGAAAAGTATATGGTTACGGCGAGTTTAAGATATGAAGGCTCTTCAAAATTTGGGTTCAATAACAAATGGGGCTACTTTCCTGCCTTCTCCGCCGGGTGGAGAATTAGCGAAGAATCATTTGCCAAAAACATCCGTTGGATCAACGACTTAAAAATCCGGAGCGACTTTGGAATAACTGGAAATCAGGATTTTGGAAATTATCTGTCCCTAGACCTATATGCAGGTGCTGGTTATTATCCCCTGAACGGTCAATTTTATCAAGTTTGGGGCCCTGGACAGAATACCAATTACAATTTGAGGTGGGAAAAGGCCAAAAACTATAATATTGGCGTTGATTTTGCCATCTTCAATAACAAGGTTACCGGTAGCTTCAACTATTACAACAGAAAACAAGAAGACTTACTCGGCTATTACAATGTGCCCCTGCCGCCAAACATTCAGTCTACAACATTTTTGAATGTAGGTACTATGAGAAATGCTGGAATTGAACTCCAGGTTACGGCTGCGCTGGTAGAGAAAAAGGATTTTAACTATTCTATTTCATTCGCAGGAGCTACCAATAACAATAAGTTCGTATCATTCTCGAATGACCTCTTTAAAGGACAAAAGTTTCTGG
This sequence comes from uncultured Dyadobacter sp., assembly GCA_937880795.1. GTDB lineage: Bacteria > Bacteroidota > Bacteroidia > Cytophagales > Spirosomataceae > Dyadobacter. The sequence continues at coordinate 5,985 of CALGRQ010000265.1, forward strand.
ATGTAGTGGGCATGCCAGCTCCAGGTAGCCCTGGAACCACCCAAAGACTTCAGGAAGGAGAGCGTGTAGGAAACTTCTATATGTGGAAATTTGCGGGAATCGCAGAAAATGGAAACTTCCTGGTCTATAATAAAGACGGAGAAGTTATACCTTCCAATCAGGCAGTTAACGATGACAAGCGTATTGTTGGTAATGGCCTACCAAAATTCACGGCCAGCCTTGGTAATACGATTACCTATAAAAACTGGGATGCGAGTGTATTTTTCCGTGGAGCATTTGGATACGATATTTTTAACGTACACGAGTTCTACTACGGCCTTCAAGCCGCTGCGGCGAATATAAACGTACTTAAATCCGCCTATGACCGGAACAACGAGATCAACGGACCAAATTCGGTGGCACTGTTAACAGATTACTTTCTTGAAAATGGAAATTTCCTCAAACTAGATGTAGTTACAGTGGGCTATACCATCAAGTCCAAAAGCAAGTTTTACGATTCTCTGAGAATTTACGGTTCAACACGAAATTTGGCCACATTCACTGCCTTCAGAGGCGTAGATCCAGAAGCATACCCTATTAACGGTCTATATCCAGGTATTTTAACGACAAGCAGTGGTGGCGGAAGTAAATCTTATTATCCAACCACTACTCAGCTTCTAATCGGTGTGCAGTTTAACTTCTAATTGATCAACATTTTATGAAAAGGAACCCCATTCACCCATACATCTTAAAAGCTTTACTTGTAACCGGTTTGTTTACCAGCTGCACCAATCTGGATGAAACCTTATACGATAGAGTGAATTCGGATAAATTCTTTCAAAAGAAAGAGGATATTTATCGCTCCTTTCTGCGCACTTT
>CALGRQ010000266.1 GCA_937880795.1 uncultured Dyadobacter sp.
GCTCGTTGAGTTTCTCGTCTATAACACCCAACCATAACCGGCATTGAGGTATACGTTCCTGCAAGTAATTTACGCCTTCTGGACATCCTAATACAGCCGCAATGTGCGTTTGTGCGGGCATCCCAAACCGAAGCAATGCATGATATGCCTTTTCTATTGATTTTCCCGTCGCCAACATCGGGTCTACCAGTATCAATGTTTTTCCCGTCAGATCCGGACTCGTTATATAATCCATTTCAACCTCAAACACTTCTTCACTACTCACATCATGTCCTCGATAAGCGCCAATAAATGCATTATCTGCTTGGTCAAAAACATTTAAAAATCCCTGATGCATTGGCAAACCCGCTCTCAATACGGTAGAAAGAACAACAGGTTGCAGCAAGGATCTGGAAGGTGCTACTCCAAGTGGTGTTTGTACCTTCTCGGTCCTATATGTCAAAGTTTTAGAAATTTCGTAAGCCAGCAACTCTCCGATGCGCTCGATATTTCTCCTGAACTTCATTCTATCTTTCTGTATATTAACGTCACGAAGTTCCGCGATATAATGATCTGCAATGGAAGGTTTTTGAGAAAGTAAAAACATAAATTTGACAGTATTTTAGACTCCTGCATGCAAGATAATACAAATTCATTGACGTAATTTGAACCACTAATTCAAAAAGTTGACAGCACACGCCCGCGCAGTGAGAATAATAGAATTTTAAAACCTATGAATCAACGATTTACAAAAATATTTAGATTCTTACTTATTCTTTTTATATCCGCATCCTCTGCGCAGGCCCAAAGCTCCTTTATTCCCCTCAATGATGACTACTATCATCTGATAGATCGTCTCGAAATAAAAAGAGGAAAACTTACCGAAGGGTTTCATAGCGCTGTTAAGCCGTTTGAAAGAAAGACCGTAGTTGCTCTAACCGACTCTATATTAAAAGAAGGTAATGTTCAGTTAACCGATCGTGACTGGGAGACAATTGATTATCTCCGTGAAGATAGCTGGGAATGGGCTGGAAACATGGCTGCCACAGATTCCGGACAATATAACCGACTGGCCCGACTTGGCTGGTTCAAATCTCCTCCAACCGGCCAAAAACGAAAATTTTGGGAACATGCAGCCGATCTATACAGTGTTCATAACAAGGATTTTGACCTGCATTTCAATTTTGTCACCACCAATTTTTTAGGCAAAGATAACAATACCAATAAAGCATTATGGTTTACCGGTAGAGGCGTGGAGCTACGCGGCATGATCAGCGACAAATTAGGATTCTATACGTTTGTGGCCGATAACCAAGGCATGTTTCCTAAATATGTAATGGATTTCCCCGTGCAATATACCTTCCCCGGCGAAGGACTTGCCAAAACCAGTGCCAGTAAAGGAACGATCGATTTTCTTACAGCCCGCGGATATATAACCTTTAAGCCGATCAAACAAATTAATGTAAAGTTTGGACACGATCATAACGTTTTTGGCAGTGGTTATCGATCGCTGATCCTCTCAGACAACAGCAGTCCTTACCTATTCCTAAGATTAGATACGCAATTGGGCCGCTTCAAGTATACCAATCTCTGGACCAGCATGATCAACAATGATGAAACTGCCTGGACCAGTGGGTTACGAGGGAAAAAATTCGCAGCTGTGCATCATTTGAGCGTAAACCTGACCGACAAAATAAATGTAGGTGTATTTGAAGCCGAAGTATTTAACCGCGACGCCGTCGGTGGTGGCTACGACCTCAATTACCTTAATCCTATTATTTTTTACAGATACGTTGAATCCTATATAGGTAGTGAGGATAACGCCTTGCTTGGCTTTGATTTCCGCTGGCTGGTTGGTAAAAAAGGATCGATATATAGCCAATTTGTATTGGATGAATTTTTGACCAAATATCTTTTCAATGGAAGTAAATCCTGGACCAACAAGTACAGTTTCCAGTTGGGAGGTAAATATGTGGACGCTTTCGGAATTCCAAATCTGGATTTGCAGGCAGAATTTAACCTGGTTCGACCATTCACCTATGCCCATAAAGACGGAGGCAGAAACTATGCGCATTATGGGCAGTCATTGGCACACCCATTAGGCGCTAATTTTAAAGAATTTGTGGGCATTGTACGCTACAAGCCTACATCCAGACTCTCACTATATGGAACGCTTATGCTAGCCAATAAAGGAAATGATCCTCAAAACATGAATTACGGAGGCGATATTCTAAAAAGCTATGAATTGCGTTCGGATATTCCCGGTCATGAACAAGGACTTGGCCATAAAATTGGACAAGGTATAATGACCAAAACCGTCTTTACTGATCTGCGACTGAGCTATTCTCTGGCACATAACCTATTTTTGGATGGTCGGTTTCTCATCCGTAATCTGAAATCTGACGACCCGGCATTGACTCAGAAATCGAACGTATTTTCTATTGCGGTGCGTTATAATATGGCTTACCGTCAGCAAACGTTCTGATTGGCTTAAACCCCGTTTTTTCAATATAATCCATTTATTGTCTCCGGACCCATTCATCACTATGGAAACTAACCCACATCAACTTCGCGACCTCATTCGCCTCGCTTTGATTGAAGATATAGGAGATGGTGATCATTCTTCCCTCTCTTCTGTCCCAGCCAACGCTACAAAACGTGCACATTTGCTTGTAAAGCAAGAGGGTATACTAGCGGGGGTTGAAGTAGCTCAGATCATTTTTCACGAAACTGCGGCTTTTTTCAATGAACCGGAGCTAAAAATCACTGTGTTACTTCAAGACGGCACGCCAGTCAAAAGAGGCGATATTGTATTAACAGCCGAAGGAAATGCAAGGTTAATATTGAAGTCGGAAAGGCTGGTACTCAACATCATGCAAAGAATGAGCGGCATTGCTACTTATGCCAACCAAATGGTGAAATTGATCAGCGATTTACCTGTAAAACTACTCGACACAAGAAAGACTACACCCAACTTCCGCATTTTTGAAAAAATGGCGGTTGAAATTGGCGGCGCTGTAAATCATAGAATGGGCCTTTATGACATGATCATGCTAAAAGACAACCATGTCGATTATGCAGGAGGAATTGAAAAAGCCATCACCAGTGCCAATACCTACCTAAAAGAAACGGGAAGGAAATTAAAAATTGAAATAGAAACGCGCAACCTCGAAGAAGTAAAAGAAGTGCTTCGGGTGGGTAATGTAGATATAATCATGTTGGATAATTTCTCCCTAGAAAATTTACGCGAAGCGGTCAAACTGATAGGAGGAAGATTTGAAACAGAAGCATCCGGTAATATTACAGAAAAAACTTTACGCGCCGTTGCCGAAACCGGTGTTGATGGCATTTCGAGCGGTGCACTTACGCACCAGGCGCGAAGTCTGGATTTAAGTTTAAAAGCTTTTTAACCGTCGCAAAAAATGAAACGTATGCTGACCATATCGACAACAGCATACGAAACTGGAATCATCTGGGGGAGACTGATCGTGCACTTTGCATGGTTAGTCTCCCTTCTTATTTCCTTTCCCTTTATTGCAAAAGGACAAACTCCTCCAAGACAGGAAATTGATATTAATTTGTTTATTCAAAACTTATTCCCGATACCAACAGAAGACTCCAATTATGAAGATTTGTATGAGTCACTGCTGCAATTATATACTAATCCCCTGGATTTGAATACTGCAACACATGATGAACTTGCAGCAACCTTTATTTTATCCGACCAGCAAATCCAATCCCTATTAAAACATCGGACAGTCCTTGGTCCCTTTATATCACTTTATGAATTGCAATCTGTACCAGGTTTTGATTTACCCACCATATACCGGCTTCTGCCTTTTGTCACGGTCGAAACCAAACAAATGTCGCTAACACAAACCCTTCAAAACCCATCACAGCATTTTCTTTTATGGCGAACGGGACGATTAATTGAACAACAAAAAGGATTTTCGGAGATTGATACTACGTCCCGATCAACGTCCCGCTATCTTGGCAGTTCGCAGTACAATTACATACGGTACCGCAACGCCAGAACGGGCGTTTATAGCTTGGGACTAACATTGGAAAAAGATTCAGGAGAGAAATGGTGGAATTGGAAACCCGGGCGACAAGTGTTCGGACCGGATTTTTCTTCCTTCCATGCCCAAATCATGAATCGCGGTAAATTAAAAAACCTCATTCTCGGAGATTTTCAAATGCAGGCTGGACAAGGTTTGGTCATGGCTGCCGGTTTTTCACTGGGAAAAGGCTCAGAAGTGATCAGAACAACCTACCGAAGTACTTTGGGACTTCGCCCCTATACCTCGGTTCTAGAGGCCAACTTTTTTCGGGGCATTGCAGCAACTTATAGTGTATCCAAACAAATTGAGGTAACAGCATATTATTCCAGAACCCGAAGAGATGCCAGTATGGATAACAACACCAATGAAAATACAATTTCGTCGCTCCTTCTTTCGGGCTATCACCGAACTGCTACCGAAAAACAAAAGCAGAACCTTATTCCCGAACAAAACATGGGCTTGCACGCGCTGTATAAATTCCCATCGCAAACCGGACAATTGGGCTTAACCTTTCTCAATACCCATTATGGATCGTATCTGCTAAAAAAGGATGTGCCTTATAACCGTTTTGAATTTGAGGGCAAGCAAAATCTTACCATTGGTATACACGGAGACTATCGCTGGAAAAATTTTCATTTTTTTGGAGAAGGAGCAAGGTCTAAAAGTGGTGGAAAAGGTGGAATAGTCGGATTAATAGCCGGATTGGGCAAAACATTTGACTTCACGCTTCTCCTGAGGCATTATGATAAAAATTTCCACACGTTTTATGGTAATTCTGTAAGTGAAGCCACACGCCCAATTAACGAATCGGGAACGTATTGGGGACTTCGATATAGCCCCAACCGCCGGTGGCAATTCAGTACCTACTACGATAGCTTTAAGTTTCCATGGCTCAAATTTCAAATCAATGCGCCTTCCGTCGGTCATGATTTTTACCTGCATGCGCTCTGGAAACCCAATAAACGCTTTAACGCCTACGCGCTTTACCACGAAAAACACAAAGCCCATAACCTGACAGACAACACCATACCGATACCACCCGTGTTGGAAACAACCAGAAGGAATGCGTTAATCAACATCGAGTACGAAGTGCCTTTACGGTTTTCGATACGCACCCGACTCCAGGCCGGTGATTTTTCGTATGAAGGAAAAACTCCGTCGAGGGGATGGACGCTCATTCAGGACATTACCTGGAAATTTAGGAAACTGGACCTGAGTGCACGAGTCGCCTATTTTGATACGGATGATTACAATAGCAGGCAATATGTATATGAAAAAGATATGCTCTATGCATTCTCGTTACCAGCCTATTACGACCTCGGGACACGTCATTATTTAATGGTCCGATACAATCTAACTTCGCATATGAAGGTATGGCTGAGGTGGTCTCAAACCCGCTATTCCAAACTAGATACCATCAGCTCTGGATTGAGCGAAATAAAAGGAAACAAACGGAGTGAATTGAAAATGCAGGTCATGTACCAATTTTGAATCCGTACTTTTGCAGTAAATTTTATTCCATGAGCATTACCAAAGAGGACGTTTTAAAAAGATATTTCGGCTACGACAACTTTCGTCCGTTACAAGCGGAGATTATAGATACTGTTTTACAAAATCAGGATTGCTTGGTGCTGATGCCTACTGGTGGCGGTAAGTCTGTTTGTTTTCAAATACCTGCTATACTTAAAAATGGGCTGACGGTTGTTATCTCTCCATTGATCGCTTTGATGAAAGATCAGGTTGAAACCTTAAAAGGAAATGGAATCAATGCAGCCTTTTTAAATTCTTCTTTGTCCTCTTCCGAGCAGGATCAGGTGATGTGGCAGGCTAAAATTGGAGAACTAAAATTACTATATATTGCTCCGGAGCGACTTTTTGCCGGAAATACTTTTGAGTACCTGCGTGAATGGAATGTCAGTTTGTTCGCCATTGACGAGTCTCATTGTATTTCTTCATGGGGACATGATTTTCGTCCGGAATACCGGCAGCTCAGTAGCCTTAAACAACGTTTTCCAAACGTACCGGTTATAGCGCTCACTGCAACCGCTGACCGGGTTACGCGCCGTGATATATTAAAACAACTCGGAATTGAACAGGCTGAAACATTTGTATCCAGTTTCGACAGACCTAATTTAAATTTAAATGTATTGCCTGGAAGAAAGCGCATTCAACAAATTCAGAGTTTTCTGAAAAAGCATATAGGCCAGGCGGGAATTATATACTGTTTAAGCAGAAAGGGCACAGAAACCGTTGCCAAAAGTTTAGAAAATGCCGGTTTTAGCGTTGCGTTTTACCATGCCGGGCTACCTTCTGACGAGCGTTCCCTCGTTCAGGAACAATTTCTAAAAGATGATATTCAGATTATTGTAGCTACGATAGCCTTCGGAATGGGGATTGATAAGTCCAACGTTCGGTGGGTAATCCACTACAACCTTCCCTCGAATGTTGAAAGCTTTTATCAGGAAATTGGTCGTGCCGGACGCGACGGTTCTCCTTCCGATACTGTACTTTTTTACAGTTATATGGACATTATTACGCGGCAAGATATGATCAACAATTCGGAGCAATCCGAAGAACAGAAAGAATTGCTTCACGCCAAACTGAATCGGATGAAACAGTACGCCGAAGCGGACATTTGCCGTCGGCGAATTTTACTCAGCTATTTTAACGAAGCCGTTGAACAGGATTGTGGTAACTGCGATGTGTGCCGAAACCCCCGAACCCGTTTTGATGCAACCGTTATTGCCCAAAAGGCACTTTCAGGCATTGCCCGTACGAATCAAAAAATTGCCATGAGTATGCTGATTGATATACTTCGGGGAAGCCGCAACCGGGCAATCATGCAGCATGGCTACGATCGTCTGCCCACCTTTGGTGTAGGCCACGATTTACGAGGTGAAGAATGGGCCGAATACATCGGTCAGCTCCTCAATTCTGGCGCCATGGATATCGCTTATGATGAAGCGCATACGTTTAAACTGAATGCTTTCAGCCGACAAATTTTGAAAGGAGAACGAAAAGTTGAACTTGTTAAATTCATCCCAATTGCAGAACGGAAAGCTAAAGAAGAAGAACTCTCCTTCAGGGAAAAACCAAAGCAGGAAATTATACGCGATGAACTCTTCGAAAGGCTTCGTAGCCTAAGAAAGCAAATGGCAGATGCTTTAAATGTTCCACCGTATGTAGTTTTTAGCGATGCCACACTGTCTGAGATGGCACAAAAACGGCCTATTACAGAAGCTCAGATGAAAGCAGTTTCAGGAATAGGAGCCGAAAAATACCGCAGATATGGACAAGCTTTTATCAATGAAATTGTGATGTTTGCCAAAGAAAACACGCAACCGGGAACACGGGTTGTGAATGGCTTAACTTATCTCGAAACTTTTGAACTATATAAAGCCGGCTACTCCGTAAAGGTAATTGCTGAAAAACGAAACCTTCAATCTGTCACCATTCTGTCTCACCTAATCAAATTAAAAGAGGATGGTCACCCTATTGATCTAAAAGCACTCATTGATGATAAGTCGTATCAAACCATTACCCGCGCAGCCCAGGAAATCAGTATCCGAAAGAACGATACTTTGAAACCGCTATTCGAGCTACTCAATGAGGTATACGATTACGGACAAATTAAACTGGCATTGACAATTATGGAGGAGGAACTTTGAAGCCATGCCCAATTCAGCACAGCTGACCAATTCAATTATCTTTAAATATTTTAATAAATTATTTTTATTTACATATTGACATTTATCCGTTCACATAACCTGAAAACCAATGTCAGTATCATCAACCGAGGTGTCCAACACTTTCGATGCCATCGTCATCGGTTCAGGTATAAGTGGAGGCTGGGCAGCCAAAGAGCTTTGTGAAAAAGGACTAAAAACGCTGGTTTTGGAACGAGGCCGAAACGTAGTGCATAATCAGGATTACCCAACTGCCCATATGGCCCCCTGGGAATTTACCCATCGGGGACGCATGAGTAAAGCCTTTTTGGAAGAAAATCCGCTGATCAGTAAAGCAGCGGGCTTTGACGACAGCACAGACCATTTCTTTATTCAGGATAAAGACCATCCCTATATTCAAGAAAAACCATTCGACTGGATCCGCGGGTACCAGGTTGGGGGTAAATCGTTAACCTGGGGCCGGGCCTGCCAGCGTTGGAGCGATTTTGAATTCTCCGCTCCTCAGCGTTTCGGATATGGAATTGACTGGCCCATTCGCTATATAGATATTGCTCCGTGGTATTCTCATGTTGAAAAATTTATAGGTGTATGCGGTAATAAGGACGGTGTTGCATCCATGCCGGATGGAGAATTTCTGCGTCCTTTTGACTTAAACTGTGTAGAAACCGCGATTCAGAAAAGTATCCGGGAAAATTTTAAAGATCGACATCTTGTGGCGGCACGCTGGGCACATCTTACCGATCCGCAGGAAATACATATACTGCAAGGCCGTGGACAATGTCAGGCCAGGAACTTGTGTATGCGTGGCTGCCCCTATGGTGGTTATTTTAGTTCCGTTTCCTCTACTCTTCCATGGGCCGAAAAAACAGGAAACTTAACCATCAGACCTAATTCTGTTGTTCATTCAATCATATATGAGGACGAACAAGGCAAAGCTACAGGCGTGAAAGTGATCGACAGGGAAACGAAAAAAGAAACCATTTTCAGCGCCAAAATTATTTTTATGAACGCATCTGCTCTAAATAGTAACCTGGTATTGCTGAACTCTAAATCTGAACGATTTCCAAACGGACTTGGCAATGATAATGGATTGCTGGGAAAGTTTATTGGTTTTCATAATTACAGAGCATCCATAGGCGGCATTATGGATGGTTTTGAAGATCAATACTATGTTGGCAGAAATCCTTCTGAACCGATTCTCGCCAATTATCGTAACCTTCACAAACAAGATACAGATTATCTGGGTGGATTTACCACTTTTATGGGAGCACATCGTATGCGCGGTAAACAAGGCAGCTCACCAAGTTCTTTTGGCGCTGACTACAAAAAGAATATGTCGGTGCCGGGCGGTTGGCGCGTATATATGTATATGCAAGGAGAAACACTACCCAAAGAAACAAACTACGTCCAGCTGAGCACCACGCAAAAAGATCCATGGGGGATACCGTTACTAATAACCCATGTAGACTATGACGAGAATGACGAAAAAATGATTAAAGATTTCCTCTCCCAAAGTCAGGAAATGCTCGAAAAAGCAGGTTGTAGGGATATAGAAACACATGATAGCCACCAAGCTCCCGGTCTGGACATTCATGAAATGGGAGGTGCAAGAATGGGACACGACCCCAAAACGTCTATCCTGAACGAATATAACCAGATCCACCATTGTAAAAACGTATTGGTAACAGACGGAGCCTGCATGACTAGTACAGGCAATCAAAGCCCATCACTGCTATATATGGCCCTAACGGCCAGAGCCGTAAACTATGCCTGTAACGAAATTAAAAACGGAAATCTCTGAGTAGATAAATTATTTCTGATACTCCGTATTTTAAACAAATACCGGTAATATATTTACCATAGTAATCATATTCATATTTAAATAACATGTCAAGACAAAACATCCTTTCTGGCTCACCCTGGGAAGACAAAATGGGATACTGCCGTGCTGTGCGCATTGGAAACATTGTAGAAGTTGCAGGAACTGTGGCTATCGTAGATGGAGAAAAAGTAAAGGCGGATGATGCCTACGCACAAACCCATAATATCATTGAACGCATTGCGAAAGTTCTCGAAGATGCAGGAGCAAGCCTAAACGACGTTATACGTACCCGGATTTTCACGACGAACTTGTCTAACTTTGACGATATAGCCCGCGCACACGGTGAATTCTTCAAGGATATAAAACCAACAACCGGTATCTATGAAATCAACGGACTGGTTTCTCCGGATTACCTCGTTGAAATAGAATTTACAGCAGTTCTAGCTTCCTAGTTTTAGAGGTCCGTTATGAACATTATGTTCACACAGTCAACGACTCTCAAATTGATTAATCAATCAAAAAAACTACTTTTTCTAAAATTCGCAGTAAATTTGGGGCTGTTTTCAAGGTTTATCCTTAGAAACAGCAAGCATAACTTTAGTTTATAATTCATTTAATCTTAATGCTAGAATGAAAATCGCAGTAGTAGGCGCTACCGGCTTGGTAGGCGGCGAAATCCTTAAAGTGCTCGAAGAGCGTAATTTCCCAGTAACGGAATTATTAGCCGTTGCATCAGAAAGATCGGTAGGTAAGGAAATTACATTCAAGGGTAAACAGATCAAGGTGATCGGCTTTGAAGACGCGATAGCAGCTAAACCTGAAATAGCGATTTTCTCTGCAGGCGGTAGTACGTCTCTTGAACTTGCTCCGCGTTTCGCTGAGGCTGGTATTACCGTAATCGATAACTCTTCTGCTTGGAGAATGGACCCTACGAAAAAACTCGTAGTGCCTGAAATCAATGCAAAAACATTGACAAAAGAAGATAAAATCATTGCAAACCCAAACTGTTCTACCATCCAAATGGTAGTGGTTTTGAACCCATTGCATGAAAAATATAAGATCAAACGTGTGGTTGTCTCAACCTACCAGTCTGTAACCGGAACAGGTAAGGCAGCTGTGGACCAACTTTTCTCTGAAAGAGCTGGCGATCACAGTAGAGGTAAGGTATACCCTCACCAAATTGACCTGAATGTGTTGCCGCACATCGATGTATTCCTTGACAATGGCTACACGAAGGAAGAGATGAAAATGACCAACGAAACGAAAAAAATTATGGGGGACGACAGCATTGCTGTAACGGCAACGACCGTTCGTATCCCAACTATTGGTGGTCATTCGGAAGCAGTGAATATCGAATTTGAAAACGAATTTGATTTGAACGAGGTACGTCAAATATTGAGTGAGTCGGAAGGAGTAATTCTTCAGGATGATCCTAAAAATGCGGTATATCCAATGCCTTTGACAGCACATGGCAAGGATGAAACATTCGTTGGACGTATTCGTCGTGACGAATCTCAACCAAAAACACTTAACCTTTGGATCGTTGCAGACAACCTTCGTAAAGGTGCTGCAACCAATACCGTTCAAATCGCAGAATTCCTTATGAAAAACGAACTAGTAAGCGTTTCTCAAGAAGCTTAATAGACGTTTTTAACCCATTACAAATGAAAAAAGAGCTTCTTATAAAGCTCTTTTTTCATTTGTAATGTATAATTTCCTATCTATCTACCTCTCCCATCACAACATCGATTGAGCCAATAATGGCAACCAAATCGGCCAATAACGCCCCTTTTGACATTTCACCGATTACCGATAAATTATTGAAAGAGCAAGCCCGCGCCTTGCAGCGCACGGGTATATCCGAACGGCCGTCCGTTCTGAAGAAAAATCCTAGTTCTCCTTTCGGATTTTCGGCACGAACATAAAAGTCCATGGCCTTAGGTCTTATTTTCTTCGGAACCATTGCCTGAGGGTCAAAGTCAGGTGTTCGCTTATGTTCTTTCGTTAGTTTTTCCAGACTCTGTTCAATAATCTTGATGGACTCCCAGCATTCTACAACGCGTACCCACGTTCTATCCCAACTATCTCCTACGGTTCCCATTTTCCCTTCACCGATGGGAATTTCAAAGTCAAGCTCAGGGTATACAGAATAGCCATCAACCCGTCTCAAATCATAACGCAATCCCGATGCTCGTAACATGCGCCCCGTGCAGCCATAATTAATAGCGACTGGTAACGGCAACACCCCAACATTGATCGTCCTTTCAACAAAAATTTTATTGTCAACAACCAGCTGTTGTAGTTCGATCAGCTTGGGTTTAAGATATTTGATAAATTCTCCACAACGTTCTTCAAAACCCACCGGAAGGTCGTAAAACAAACCACCAATCCAGACATAGTTATAAAGCATCCTTGCTCCGCAAACCCATTCCAGCAAACGCAGGATCTGTTCACGATCGCGCATCATCCACAAAAATGGTGTATAAGCGCCAATATCCATTGCATAAGTACCCAGCGCAACGAAATGCGATGCAAGTCGGTTTAACTCGGCTACCACAACCCTTATATATTCAACCCGTTTGGGGATATCGTTTTCAATGCCCAGCATACGTTCTACACCCATTACATAGGCATGTTCCGAATTCATCGCAGCCACGTAATCCAGTCTGTCTACGTAAGGGATAATTTGATTAAACGGCAAAGACTCTGCGTGTTTTTCGAAGCAGCGATGCAAGTAGCCCAAATGAGGTACCACATCTACAACAACCTCACCATCTGTAACCACTTCCAATCTTAAAACCCCGTGAGTAGACGGGTGTTGCGGGCCCATGTTCAAAACCATCTCCTCAGTACGAAGATTTTCGGAGTTGTATTTGGTGGGGGCCGAAACCGCTAAATACTCTTTTTTATATTCGTATTGAATCGCATTGCTCATAGAAGACTATTTCATGTACTCTGTTATCATACCTCGGTTAAAACCTTACCAATCTTTGCTCCTGCACCTCTACGCGTAATGGTCCTATGGGTCTGCTTTCATTGTGAAGGCGGTCCACAGCCGTTACATAATAAACATATCTCTGCCCCGACTGCACCGTTTTGTCCACAAATCTTTCTCCGTCATAACACATGCCTATAATACGACGCGGGTCATAGGCCGTCGCCTTTTCATCAGGTGAAAACCTGTATACTATATAATATTTTGCAAGATCGCCATCTTCTGCCGGATTGGGCTTCTCCCAGAATAACTCCAGAGCATTGGTAAGTAATGTAGCCTTAAGACTTTTAGGAGCCAAAGGAGGCACATTGTCCTTCCAAGGCATGGTGGGTACTAAGGCTGGATATTGAAAAAAATTGTGGCGAAGTGAATCCACAAACCCCAGGCTATTATTTTTTAAAGAACGAGAACTGAAGAAAATAGACCCCTCCGCTTCATTATCCCGCATATATCTTACCTGATTTGGAATTTCAGTTGGATTGGCCCAGGTTTTATCCCGTTCCTTATAGCCTACTCTATAGGCACCCATGCCTACATATATATGCCTTCCATAACTATTATCAATCCACCAATCCACCAGGTTCTTATAAGGCACACGATCAAAACCGGACGAAAAATACACTTGAGGAGCAATATAGTCCACCCATCCTTCCCTCATCCATTTACGGCTATCAGCATAGAGGTCATCATAGGAAGCCAAAGCGCCAAATGTTTTTGATCCTTCCGGATCCGTACCCTTGTTTCGCCATACACCACAAGGGCTAATTCCAAATTTAAGGCGGGGATTTACCTCTTTCAAGGCGTCATGAATCTGCTTTACGAGCAGATCAATGTTATTACGGCGCCAGTCGGCCTTGTTTGTAATGCCTCTGCTATACTTTCTAAAGGAAGCATCGTCCTGAACCGTTTGTCCAGGCACGGCATAAGGATAAAAGTAGTCGTCGAAATGAATTCCGTCTACATCATAATTTTTCGCAACGTTCACCGTCACCTGCGTAATGAAGTTTCTTACCTCAGGTATGCCAAAATCAAACAGTTTATACCCATCATAATTAAGAATCCATTCAGGATGCTTTTGGCTGATATTCTCGTTCGAAACGCTCGTGGCGGATTTGTGCACAAGTCTGTTCAAATTGAGCCATGCATGAAACTCAAGACCTCGCTGATGCGCCTCGTCGATCATGAATTCCATTGGATCCCAGAACGGCTCTGGTCTTTTTCCTTGCCGCCCCGTTAACCACTCCGACCACGGCTCCGTACTCTTTGCATAAAAAGCATCTCCGGCTGCTCTCACCTGAACAAATACTGCGTTCATTCCTACTCGTTTATGAAAATCGAGCAAATCAGAAAATTCCTCACGTTGAACCTCAGGCATCAGGTTTTTACTACTCGGCCAATCTATATTATCGACAGTAGCAATCCAAACAGCCCTAAATTCTCTTTTTGGTGGCAATACAATTTCAGCCTCGGGATTTTGAGCCTGACAGCCAGTAAACAAAAAAAGATCTATTAATATAAAAAGTGTAAGAACTTTAATTTTTTTCACTATAAAACGCATGCAAAATGTTATTCTGCTCAAAGTAACGTAATTTGGAACAAAGTTTGCCGTGCAGTGCTTTAAATTCATCTATTATGTGAGAGGTTTAGTTGAGTAGCACACCACTTACGCCAACACGAATCTTGACTAAGTTATATTTATGGCTTAGTGGCTTTAACGAAGAAGCATAAAAAACTGAATAATCACAGCATGAATACTTGTTATTATGAATAATTTTTTTTGATATTTATTGTGTAATTACAAGTATTTTTTGTGCCAAAATGAAGTCTGTATTTCCTCCTGTTTTCTCTTAAAAAGAGCTTGATAGAGCGGTTTACAAACAAAAATATACCGAATAACGCTAAAAACTGTATCCCATATTGGAACCATTTGTCAAAACCACTAAGAATAACGTCCTTTTTGAAATAGCATGGGAGGTTTGTAATCAGGTTGGAGGTATTTATACCGTCATCAGAACGAAGGTGCCTGCCATGGTAGAAAAGTGGGACGATAACTACTTATTACTAGGCCCTTATTTTGAGAAGAAAGCTTCTTCTGAATTTGAAGAAATTACGGATTTAGATAGCACTACAGCAGGTCGAACTGTAAAACGTTTACGCGAAAAGGGTTATGTAATCCACTACGGCTATTGGTTGGTTACCGGTAAGCCTCGTGTAATTCTATTCGATCTGGACAGTATCAATCATGAACTGGATAGAATCAAGTTTAATTTGTGGGAGCACAATCGTATTCCTACCATCAATGTAGAACACCTTGTTAACCAAACCCTTTGCTTTGGTGAGATGGTCCGGCTGTTCCTCAAAGAATATGCTGAGGATAATGCCAAGCGAGAAGAAATTTATGCACAGTTTCATGAATGGATGGCCAGCAGCGGCTTGCCCGACCTCAAAAGAGAAAGTGTAAAAATCGCAACTACATTTACCACGCATGCGACCATGCTGGGCCGCTATCTGGCTCAAAATGTGGAAGGTTTTTATAATAAACTGCCCTTTTTTGATTGGGAGCAAGAGGCAAAAAATTACGGAATTTTGGCCCAATGCTCCATCGAAAGACAAGCCGCTCAAAGCGCTCACGTGCTCACTACGGTCAGTGACGTCACCGCCCGAGAGTGTGAAGTATTTTTGGGACGAATGCCCGATCTTGTCACACCCAATGGATTAAACGTTGTTCGGTTTCAGGCCGTCCACGAGTTTCAAAATCTTCATTTAAAGCATAAAGAAAGAATACATGATTTTGTACTGGGGCACTTTTTCCCAAGCTATTCTTTCGACCTGGACAAAACGCTTTATTTCTTCACATCCGGACGATACGAATTCAGCAACAAAGGATACGACCTGACACTGGAAGCGCTTGCCCGCCTCAACTGGAAAATGGTTCAGGCCAATATGGATACCACGGTAGTTATGTTTATTGTAACCAAGCAACCTTACCATTCCATCAATCCGGATGTGCTTCAATCCAGAGCCGTTCTGAATGAGTTACAGGAAACCTGTACCGCCATTGAAAAACAAGTTGGTGAAAAACTATTTCTGGCCACAGCATCGGGTACTGACCATAAAATGCCCGACCTGAACAACTTTGTTGATGAATACTGGCGCCTTCGTTTACGGAGAACGATTCAGACCTGGAAAACCGACAAATTACCAGCTTTCGTAACCCACGATCTGAACCAGGAAGATGGCATTACAGAATTCTGTAAAAAGGCCAATCTGGTCAATAATGAAAGAGATCGGGTTAAGATTGTATACCACCCCGACTTCATTTCGTCCACCAATCCTTTATTTGGTTTGGATTACGGTCAGTTTGTGCGTGGATGTCACTTGGGCGTATTCCCAAGCTATTACGAGCCATGGGGATATACTCCGCTGGAATGTGTTGTAAGGGGAGTTCCTACTGTTACCAGCGACCTTTCGGGCTTTGGAGATTATATCATGCAAATCATGCGTGATTACGAAAACAGGGGTATATATGTCATTAACAGAAAATCCCAGTCGTACTCGCAAGCTGCCGACCAATTAGCAGATATTCTGTTCAAATTTGTCAAAATGCAACGCCGTGACCGGATCATGCAGCGAAATCGGGTCGAAAATATTTCAGACGTTTTCGATTGGATGAACCTTAGGTCATACTACGATACCGCTCACGACCTGGCAGCAAAACGACGCAAACCTTAATCGTTAAATACCCATTTTACAGAGCCCACAAATACTAAATAACCAGTATTTGTGGGCTTTTCTGCGATTAAACTCTTGAATTACTAAAAATTTTCAACACCTTCACATTCGTTTATTTATATACAATTTACCAATGAATTACGTAGAATTAGAAATACAGGTGGAGTCAGATTTTTCTGAAATATTGATGGCAGAACTCGGCGAAGCCGGCTTTGAGTCCTTTGTGGAAACTGATGAGGGTTTATTAGCTTATATACAGGAAGCGGATTTTGATGAAGCGACAATTACAGAACTTGTCAAAAAATACAGTGAAATGACTCCGCTCACCACAACCTGGAAGTCTCTCGAAAGAAAAAACTGGAACGCCGAATGGGAAAAAAGTTACGAACCTATTGAAGTAAGCGGCAAAGTAAGGGTGCGGGCAACCTTCCACGAACCAGACCCCACTTTTCAGTACGATCTGCTGATTCAGCCGAAAATGTCATTTGGAACAGGACACCACGAAACAACATGGCTCGTGATGAACGAACAACTAAGCCTGCCACACAGTGGTTTGTCTATTATGGACGTAGGCTGCGGAACGGGTATATTGGCTATTCTAGCAGATAAATTGGGTGCCTCTAAACTCCTCGGATTTGATATAGACGAATGGGCTGTTGAGAACACGCGCGAAAACTTTGCCATGAATAACTTGCCCGAAAGTGCCGAAGTTTTCCAGGGTACCATTGATGGTGTCGCGCCGGAATTGATTTTTGGTGGCATTTTAGCCAATATTAATCGAAACATTCTGCTGGCCGAAATTCCAAAATATGTATCTCACCTTACTCCGGGCGGGTGGCTTGTTACCAGCGGTTTTTACGAAACAGACCAAGCTGATATTGAACAATGTGCATTAGAAAATGGATTAAAAATTATCCGCTCGAATACACGGAACCAGTGGGCAACCGTTGTATTTGAAAAGATATAAATTTACACTACGCTCTTCCACAAGAAGAAAAGTGGAGCTCCCAGATAAGTAAGTTATAGCACATGAAAATTTCTAGATATTTCCTTCTTTTTTGCATCTCCATCGCTGCGACCACAGCAGTGATTGGTCAAAACCTCAAACTCTCCGAAGAACCCGGTCAGTTTATGCCACAATTTCGCAAAATGATGGATGGAAGTCGAAATGCCCAGTATATGCGTACTGCGGCTCAGTTGGATAGTATCTGGTTAACTTCTTTGGGATCTTCGCAGCAGAGTAAATTTATATCCATTGTACGCACGCAGGTGGCCAAAGGACAAAAAGCGGGACCAGTGATGTTTCTTCTGGCCCGCAACACCCATACTTTAGCAAAGCAGTCTCCGGAAAATTTAGAGAGTTTGCAAGCAGGGGCTCAATATGACGGTAAGGCGTTCCAAAAAACGCTGGAAACGGTTAGAACCATTACCGAAACCGGCAAGCTATATGCTGCCAATTACAATTCGCTATATCTCCTTGGCGGTACCTACCGATATCGGTTTGACACGACCAATGCCGTAATCGCCAATAAGGAAGCAGCCATTGCGTCTGCAAACGACAGTTGGGACACCCCAATAGATACCAATTTCGTGATTAAACCACAATCTACGCCATTACCTGTTGTCTCTGGCGCTGTTTTGGAGCTCCAAAATGCAGTTTTCGGTATGGTTGCCGCAGGCGACTCTGTGGTAATTGGTCCTTCTAGCGGCGCACTTGCATTACAGGACGGTATCTTCGTCGGGAAGAGCGGTAAAATGAATTGGTCAGCAGCTGGAGACTCATCGATATATGTTGATCTCGATACTTACTCATTCAACATCACGCAGCCCAAAATTCTTGCAGAAAACGTTACGCTTCATGACGAACGTCAACTTGCCAATCCAATTAAAGGAACCGTGGAATACCGTGGTACTAAGAAAGTAAAAGGCCAACCTGCCCCTTATCCCCGTTTTGTATCGAACGGGATTGATGCAAGATTCAAAGCATCAAGGAAAAATATAGACTATAAAGGTGGTTATGCTCTGATAGGTACAAGCATGTATAGCACTTCCCTCAGCGACCAACCTTCGACCGTCACAGTTAGCTATCAGGAAAAGCCGGCATTTAAAGTATTGAGTAAAAAATTCAACCTGAAAGACTCGGTTATATCTGCACCTTTTGCCACGTTTTCTATGCCGCTAGGCACCGATTCACTCTATCATCCAGGCGTAACTTTTACCTATAACGACGAAGAAGGCTTGGTAAAATTGGGAAGAATGGAAAAAACCGACTACGAACCACTACCCTATCAGGATTCTTACCATAAAATGAATATTTGGGCGCAATCCATGCGATGGAAGTTCCCGGATAACAAAGTTGAATTTCTCAGAATTGATGGAAAACAGGTTGTTCCGGTAAAACTCGAATCGTTCGATTATTTTAAAAAGGAGCGCTTTAAAGGCATTAGCCAGGAGTTTGGCTTTCAGCCCATGCTGTTGGCCGCCAACTATACACAAACACAAAAGAAGACGAGTTTTCTGGCAGAGGAACTTGCCAAACACTTCAAACAAAATCCTAAAATTTTAAGACGATCCTTAGAGCGGCTCGCCTTGGATGGTTATTTCATATACAACCAACCCACCGACGAATTTGCGCTCAGTAAAAAAGGAGTGCTATACATTCTTGCCAATTTAGACAAGGCTGATTACGACAATTTCCAGGTCGTTTCTCAATTTACATCAAACAGCGAAACAGCCAATGTGACTATCACCTTAGGCGACACGCTGATGACGGTACTTGGCGTTTCCCGTTTCGTGGTGAGTGACTCGCTCAAAATTTATGGGGTACCATCTGACCGTAAATTGGTGATAGGCCGCAACCGAAACTTTGGAATGAACGGACAGCTGGTGGCATCCAATTATCAGTTCAGAGGGCAAAACCTAAAATTCGACTATAAACAGTTTTTTGTAAACGTAAGTCCAAATGATTCCATCACATTTACACCTAAAGAAAAGTTTGCCAAAGGACAAAAGGGAGAAGTAGGTGGACACGTCAAATATGAAAAAGGAGGTACATTCTACCTCAGCGATCCTAGCAATAAATCGGGTATACAAAAAGGCAAAAAATCACCGCGGCTAGTGGTTCCGGATGGTATGATGGTTTATTTTGACCAGCCTGAACGTGAGCCGGTCATATATCCGCGTGAGGTATATTTTAAAATACCGAAAATTGACATGGACGGGCTGGATAACCGTGATGTCATTTTTGATGGCACATTTTATGCCAATGGGATCATCCCCGATATTAAGACAATCCTGAAGAGCATGCCGGATAATTCTCTCGGCTTTGAATACAAACCGCCCGTTACTGATATGAAACTGTACGGAGGAAAAGCCTTGGCTAAGTTCACCGATACCCTCGTGATGGACAACTCCGGCTTACATTCAAAAGCCATTTTGAAATATTTATCAGCTTCCATGACCACCAAAGAAATTTTATTGGCATCAGATTCATTGATGGCCTCGGGTGAAGTTGCAAGCATAAAGGAAGCTAATATAGGTAAGGGATATTTCCCTGCTGTTGAATTGAAAGATTATACGCTGAAATGGTATCCCAATGCCGATAGCATGTTTATCAACACCCAGGGTAAATCTTTTTCATTTCATAACAAAACAACCAACCTCGAAGGAGGTTTACTCTTGCGTTCCTCAGGATTATATGGAAATGGTAAACTGAAACGAGCCGATTCAGAAATTTCCTCCGAAGACATTAAGTTTAACAAAGAAGGTTTTCTTGCAAATAAATCCATTTTCTCCATCAACAGTAGTGAGGATAAGGCGGCAAAAAAATTGCTAACCGGAAACAACGTTAACATCGATTTCAATTTCAAAACCGGAATTGCAAATTTTTTAACAGATGAAACCGGCTTTGGCTCCGACTCCTCGGGTATGCAAATTCCAACCGCATCCTACCAAACCTTGATCGGATCTGCGAAATGGGATATGAACAAAAAAACGATTGTCATGAAAGGGTTTGGAGAAACTTCTTCCTATACCTCTACCAATCCGGATCTTGAAGGACTTACTTTCCATGGGTCCGAAGCCATTTACGATGTGGGCAAGGTAACGCTCAACGTAAAAGGGGTACCCTATATACAAACCGCTGATGTTAAAATTATTCCGGACGGAGGACTCATCAGTATAGATTCCAAAGGAAAAATCAATCCTCTGAAAAAAGCCCGAATCGAAATTGACACGCTCAATACATCACACCGTCTTCGGGATGCTGATATAAAGATCAACTCTCGCAATCACTTTGAAGGTTCAGCCACATACCAGTACATCACGGCACGGAAAGATACCTTCAATATAAAAATGCAAAATTTTGAGTTGCACGAAATGGGGGCAGCACCAGAAGGAAAACAACGTAAAAATACAGAAGCACAAAATGCCGTTGTAAAATATTACACCACAGCCCGGGCAGATATTAAAGAAGCCGATAACCTGATTTTATCACCCCGTATCCAGTATAAAGGCGGAATTAATTTAACAGCTTACGAACCCTCTTTAAAACTGGAAGGATTTGTAAAGCCGGTTTTGAAGTTCCGCAAAGACTTCCAAAGTTCCTGGATTGTGTACAATGAAGCACCCGGCGAGAATATTTCGATCAAGATCAACAAGGATCTAAAAAATGAGCACGAACTTCCACTCTCTGTCGGTTTGCATTTCAATGAAGCCCGAGGAATGTACATGTCCTTCCTGTCTCCCAAGGATTCCGACGGCGATGAAGATATATACCTTGCGCAAGGAGCCTTAAATTACGACGAAGACAGTAAGGCCTTTAAAGTGACTCCACCAGCTGGCGCTGATGGACTGATCGATGAATCGAATGTATTGAAATTTGATGATAAAACGGGCTTGGCCGAGTTTTCAGGACCTCTGAAGTTAACCAATGCAGATTGGATGCAAGCTTCGGGTATTGTGGAAGCACAGGTAGACAGCTCACGTTTCAGCTTCAACACCTTGCTTTTGTTAAAAATGACTGCGCTGGATCCTATTTTGCAACCACTTGCAGCTAAGATCGTGGAAGTTAACCTGGAAGAACAGAATAGTACAGCAGCTGATGATGATGCCGATCAACTCAACAGAAAACTGGCAGCCTTAATTGGCGCCAAACAGACTGATGCCTATATAAAACTTTCCGCAGCGGGTTATAAGCCATTGTTTGACGCTTCTCCTATTTTGGATGTTCCAATGGTATTGTCTAATATCAATCTTAATTGGTCTCCGGTGCATGCAGCCTACTACTCAAAAGGTCCTATTGGTGTTTCCAATTTTGGGAAGAACAACATCAACGCCCAAATGGAAGGGGTAATGGAAATCCGCAGAACAGCAGATGGCGATGAGTTTAGTTTGTTCTTACAGGCCTCACCCGATATTTGGTACTACTTTGACTACCGTCAAAATGAACTGGGCGTAGTATCTTCTCAATTAGATTTCAACGATCAGCTCACCGCCAAATCCAAAAATACAAAGTCTAAAATGGGACTGGTTTCGCTGGGAATGGAAGAAAAAGATATGTTTGTCAATCGCTTTGATGATTTTTATCAACCGGCTGTAAAAAAAGCTAAACAGATGAAAACTACGGTAAAAAAGAAAGTGACCCCGGCTGCCGAGAAGAAAAAGAAAGAAGAGCAGGCAGAAGGCTTCTAATATGTCGCATTGAGATATTACTTGAATGCTGCTTACATAAGTGTTAATTTTACATTTCCTTAGTTCTTGCAAAAGAACGTATACTATTGTACATTTGATACGAACACACCGTAATTCAAAATAATAAAGGAATAATACAAAATGAGTGTTGCATTAATAATAATTACAATTTTAGCCGCTTACCTCTTAGGCTCAATTCCAAGCTCTGTTTGGTATGGAATCGGCTATTTTGGAATTGACGTCCGTAAGCATGGCAGCGGTAATGCAGGAGCTACCAATACATTTCGTATTTTGGGCAAGCGAGCAGGTACGGTAGTAATGCTTATAGATGTCCTAAAAGGTTGGACTGCAACCTCTATTGCATCGATGTTATTCTATATGGGTATGATCGGAGAAACCGAATTACTCATGTACAAAATTATTTTCGGGATTGTTGCCATCATTGGCCACATTTTCCCGGTATTCGTTCGCTTTAAAGGAGGTAAGGGAATCGCCACGCTGCTAGGAATGGTATTGGCTATACATCCCGAACTTGCATTGCTCTGTATAACCATTTTTATTCTCACACTCATCGCTTCTCAGTATGTTTCGCTGAGTTCCATGTTGGCAACGCTGGCTTTTCCGGTGCTGTCATGGGTAGGGCTTTTAGGCCATCCCGAACCTTTGCTGATCGTTTTTGGATTTGTGATGTTTGTGTTGGTAGTCATCACTCATAAAAAGAATATTGTAAGGCTCGTGAATGGAAATGAGAGCCGTGTCAATATCTTCGGTAAATCAAAGACTCCCAAAGCCTGATCAAAATATTTTTAAGAAATACCTACCCCTAAGGTCCCAACCTTAGGGGTTATTTTTTTAACTTGACCGCTCATTTCAACAAGGTAACGCCTTCGTTGCTAACCATTACTAAAGCCAAATTATGAATCAATATATTGATAAAAACAAAGACAAGTTCCTCAACGAATTGCTGGATTTGCTT
Organism: uncultured Dyadobacter sp.; assembly: GCA_937880795.1. GTDB lineage: Bacteria > Bacteroidota > Bacteroidia > Cytophagales > Spirosomataceae > Dyadobacter. The sequence continues at coordinate 22,943 of CALGRQ010000266.1, forward strand.
CGGATTCCATCCGTAAGTGCAGACTCGAAATTTAAGCCGGATATGATTAAAGCCGCCGAATTTGTACGTGATCGTATGAAAGACGCAGGTGCTGATCGGGTTGAAATTTTTGAAACACCAGGCCATCCCGTGGTGTATGGAGAAAAAATCGTTGACCCTTCGCTACCTACCGTTTTGGTATATGGTCACTACGATGTGCAACCGGCTGATCCGTACGAATTGTGGAACTCCCCTCCTTTTGAGCCAATCATCAAAAATGACCGGATATATGCACGAGGAGCCTGCGATGACAAAGGCCAATTCTATATGCATATTAAAGCGCTGGAAACCATGCTAGCTACCCATTCGCTCACCTGCAACATCAAAATGATGATAGAAGGTGAGGAAGAAATTGGCTCATCACATCTCGAAACATTTGTAAAGGAACATAAGGAATTACTGAAGTGTGATACCATATTAATTTCCGATACAAGCATTATTGCCAATGATGTCCCTTCCATAGAAACTGGCTTACGGGGTCTTACTTATATGGAAGTAGAAGTAGTGGGAGCCAATCGTGACCTGCACTCTGGTGTATATGGCGGTGGTGTAGCAAATCCCATTAACGTTTTGTGTGAAATGATTGCTTCGCTGAAAGACGAGAAAGGACATATCACCATACCAGGCTTTTACGACAACGTACAAAACTTAACTCCGGAAGAAAGAGAAGCGCTTAACTCGGCTCCATTCGACTTAGATGAATATAAGGCTGATCTGCAAATTGCTGATGTAGCCGGCGAAGAAGGTTACACCACCATAGAGCGTACTTCCATAAGACCAACTCTGGATGTAAATGGTATTTGGGGAGGCTATATTGGTGAAGGAGCCAAAACCGTTTTACCATCAAAAGCCAATGCCAAAATTTCTATGCGTTTGGTTCCAAACCAGACCGATCAAGAAATATGCGCTTTGTTTACAAAACATTTCGAATCCATAGCACCTCCATCCGTAAAAGTTACTGTAACTCCTCATCATGGAGGACTACCCTACGTGACTCCAACCGACTCCGTAGAGTATGAAGCTGCATCACTGGCCATGGAAGAATCATTCGGTAAGAAACCGATACCTACCCGTGGAGGTGGCAGTATTCCTATTGTTGCATTGTTTGAACAAGAATTGGGCCGTAAGAGTATTCTGATGGGATTTGGGCTTGATATAGATGCTTTGCATTCTCCGAACGAAAGCTACGGCCTCTTTAATTACTACAAAGGAATTGAAACCATTCCGTTGTTCTTTAAACATTACGCTCGGTTAAAGAGTATGTAATTTTTAAAGTAGTGAACAGTTCACAGCAAAAACCAGTGATGGTATAGTGAACTGTTCACTAAAATTTTAACGCTTTCTCCTTTCTGCCCGTTTCAGCTTTTTCAGGTTTTCGATGGCTGTTTTGGCTTCCTTATTTTGACTGGACTTCTTGTCAGCGCGGTCATCCGCCAACTTATAATAACGTAGCGCCTCGTCATAATTCTTCTTCATTTCGGCAATTTTACCAAGCCCTATGAGGGAAGAGACATAATAACCTGCGTTCAACGACTTCGTTTGCACCGAAAAGTCGATCGCTTGCTGATAATATTTCGCAGCCAATTCATAATTACGATGATATTGCATATTGTAATACGCTAAAACATAAGCTGCGTTACGCCCACTTACACCCTCATAACCAGGCATATATTGAGATATTTTCGACAGTATACTTTGTGCAACTTTCTCAGCCTCCTGCGCCTTCCCGGTAGCAAAAGCTGTCCTACAAAAATACCTTTCGAAATAGGGATTGTTCGGATATGTTTGCCACATGTATTTAGCCAGTTCATACGCTTTACCGTATTCGTTTTCCATGCTGTATATCTGCAATAAAAAGTACCTTGCTTCTACCCGCGTATAAAATGCGTTGTTCCCCACTTTTTCAAGTTGCTGTTGTCCAAGCTTCTTATTCCCTTTTGGAAACAGAGCTAATACTGGTTTTAGAATGGGATACTCCTTCGGGACCCACTCCGCATAGTAATTGTATAGCCCGTCACCAAATAATAACTCAGGCGAAAGATCTCCGTTACCTTTACATACTTCAAAATATTTAAGTGACTTTTTGCCTGCAAAAGCGGCCTTCGTCCAACTTTCACGTTCCGCAAATAAGCGACCTTTAAAGGCATAGGCGGCCGCCAGAAAAAAAGCAGGCTCTATCTTGTTCTTCTCATCCTCATACAGTTTTTCAGCCAATGTAATGGTAGAGTCCATTTGCGCCAAAAAAGCTTTGTCATAAGACTCATTCTCGGTGTTCGGTACAATTTTCCACCACTCCGCCAAGCCCATCAAAAAATGAGGCATGGGGTGTTTTGGATACCTATATTTCAACCAACGAAACTCTGTGTCGGCATCATCAAACTTATAGTTATAAAGGAGATTAATAGCTTCGGTCGACTCTATCTGCACGCCCGGGTTTTTGAGAAGCATATCATAATTCTTGTCCAGATCCGACGAAGAATATAACTGAGCAAATGCTGGTGCCGCAGAAAGAAGAACTGCAATCCAAACAGAAAATATATTATGTATTGGTTTCATATCAAGGGTAATCTGTTCCTATTAACGCCCGATTACTTTTTTACGTTTGCGGAACAAAGGGTTTTTAAAATAAAGCGTTAATATTGACAAATTGAATCAGTATTTGCCAATACCAGCGTATACATTTTCTGACAAGATCCTATTTATGATTACCATATTAGACAAAACATTTGTCCCCTTTATAGACCGTGCCAAAATTGAAGAACGGATCGGAGAGCTAGCATCTCAAATCAGTACGGATTACAAAGATCGCTGTCCCGTATTTATTGTGGTACTGAATGGCGCTTTTTTATTTGCAACCGAATTGGTTAAGAAGGTTCCTCTATCGTGTGAAATCACTTTTGTAAAACTCTCTTCGTATACACAAACCCAATCTACGGGACGTGTACGTGAAATTATCGGACTGGAAGAGACAATATCAGGACGCGACGTCATCATCATAGAGGATATCGTAGATACAGGACTCACCATGAATCAGCTGTTGGAGCAAATCGCCAAATTAAACCCAGCTTCTGTCGAAATCGCTACCCTATTACACAAACCCGACGCCCTGCTCAAACCAATTGACATGCGCTATATCGGCTTTGAAATAGCCAACCGTTTTGTTGTAGGTTACGGTCTCGACTACGACGGCCTGGGCAGAAACCTGGATGCTCTATATGTCATTTCCTGATTATTACCTTTACCTAATTAAAAGCCACCAAACATGCACATACAATTTTTCGGAGCAGCACGAACTGTAACCGGCAGCAAGCACCTGATCACGACAGAAAAAGGAACTAAAATATTGTTGGATTGCGGTTTATTTCAAGGAATTCAAACGGATGAGTTCAACCAAAACTTTGGTTTCAAACCATCCGAAGTTGATTATCTGATTTTATCGCATGCCCATATCGATCATTCGGGATTAATACCACGATTGGTACGCCAGGGCTTTACAGGACCCATATTCTGCACTTCAGCAACCGCCGATTTATGTAAGATTATGCTCATGGACAGCGCACACATTCAGGAAAAGGATTTGGAACGAATCAATGAAAGAAGAAAACGCCAAGGCAGGCCTTTGTTGGAAGAGTTATACAATGCTGAAGATGCACAACGGGCGCTCTCGATGTTTAAACACGTTCGTTATGGACAAACTTTCCATATGGGTCCCGAGAATGAAGTATCTGCGGTACTAACCGATGCTGCTCACCTGTTGGGAAGTGCTGCGGTTCATTTAAACATTCCGGACAAAGGAACTTTCAAACAAGTTACTTTTACAGGTGATATTGGGCGTCCGGAAGATCGGATTCTTCGTCGTCCCGATGTCTTTCCACAGGCTGATGTAATCATTTGCGAATCGACCTATGGTGATCGCCTTCATGAGAAGGAAATAGATATGCAGGGTCATTTACTCAAAATTGTACATGAAACCTGTGTTCAAAACCGGGGCAAGCTCATCATTCCCGCCTTTGCGGTTGACCGTACACAGGAACTGATCTATGCCCTTGACCAACTGTCCAGCGCGGGTAAATTGCCCCAAATACCCGTATATATAGACAGTCCATTGGCGATTAACGCTACCCGAATCATGAAAGAGCATGATGAGTGCTTCAACCCTGATATATTGGATTACATAGAGAAAGATGGTGATGCGTTTGCCTTCCCGTATCTTCATTATGTATCGGACGTTAACGAGTCCAAAGCAATAAACGACCGTAAAGAACCTTGTATCATCATTTCAAGCTCAGGAATGGCCGAAGCCGGCAGAATCAAACATCACATTAAAAACAATATAGGTGATGTTAATTCCACTATATTACTAGTAGGATACGCTTCTGCCAATACCCTTGCAGGCGCTTTAAAACGTGGAGACAAGCAAGTGAATATATTTGGGGAAACTCATGATGTAAAGTGCGGTGTGGCAACCATGGATTCCTTTTCCGGCCATGGTGATTACAACGAAATGATAGACTTTCTTTCCTGTCAGATACCCGAGCGTGTTCAGAAGGTTTTTCTGGTACATGGCGAATATGAAACACAAGTAGCATTCAAGTTAAAATTGCAGGCAGCTGGATATAAAGACATACACATTCCGACATTATACGAGAATGTAGAAATATAGCGTATTTTTCAAAAACCGTATTTGGAAACCTCCTAAGACTTACTACTTTTGCGCACCCAATTTCAATGCCGAAGTGGTGAAACTGGTAGACACGCACGTTTCAGAGGCGTGTGGGGGTTGCCCCATGCGGGTTCGAGTCCCGCCTTCGGCACAAAAAGCCATTCCTGCCCTAGGAGTGGCTTTATTGTTTTTATCGCTCGCCTACATGCTCTTCTCCTTCAATTTCAATATTCATCTATCCCCAATTCAAGTAGCTACTGTTTTACAAAACAAACACACATACTTCTACAAAAAGTATTATAAACTTACCCCACACTAGGTAGCAAAATTTCATATACAATTTATTCTATTAGAATCAAATAAATTAAATCAAAACAAAGACATTATCTTACTTCAATTCAACCACATTCCATCCACGAAAACAACTGCTCTTCCGTATCATCATTTACAATTAACTATAATTAAGTACATTAAAGAGAATTTACTCATACTTTACAGCCGCTAACAGAGCCCAATAATGTGAAGCAGCCACTGAATAGAACCATTATTTGACTATATACATTAAATTAATTCAATATGAATATTTTATATTTTTATTAAATTATAATAATAGATTATAGTATATACGTAAAATTTTGTCGATATTTTTTATCGAATTCAATAATTCCGTTACTACATTTGCATTGCTGTTATTTAGATAGTTAGAGAAATTAACCTACAAACTATCAATAACCATATTATACTTCCATCCATTTAATTCTAAGAGAAATACTCTTCTCTGAACTAGTCTCATGGAAGTAATTTTCAAACAATGGAGCTTTCCTCCAAGTCAAATCCATCACATTTTATGATTAATCGTTTACAATTCTATTTAAAATCACTGTGCATCATACTACTAGTTCTAGGCATACATAGCACTAGTTTTTCACAAACTCCCTTTTCATGTACGGGTCTTGTATATCAGGTGGCTGGGCCTGTTGCACGACAAAACGTTACCTTATATAGCTACAATATCAATACGGGAGAAAGAACACAGATTGCTCCCTTAGGAAGATCCATTAACGCAATAGGATACAACCCTATTGATAACATGATATGGGGATTTGATCAAAACAGCAATGTATTAGTCAGAATCGACGCATTAGGAACGGTTACTCCATACACCATACCCAATCTTCCAAACGACATTTATAACTCTTCCGATTTCTTACCGGATGGTCGCATGTTATTTTACCGAACCGATACGGGTACTCAAACCAGAACCTACTACGTGGTTGACCTAAATCCAAGAAGAACAGCCACTTATCTAAAACTTGTTGATCCTACTCTTCCGAACTACCCTCTTGAGGCTGCTCCATACGGAACTACCATGTCTCAGTTAACCCTCACCAATGACATGGCATATAACCCCACCACTGGCCTAATGGTTGGTATTGGAACAAATGCAAACGCTCGAAAAATCGTGAGACTCAATCCTCAAACGGGGGCTGTTACCGTCCAGTCTGCTCCGGTAACAGGCGATGGTTTTGAAACGACGGCAGGACCGTACGGCGCAAGTTTTATTGATTCTGGTAATAGCAATGTTCTATACGTTTTTGCTAACAACCCGGGTTCGTATTACCGTATCGATCTTCTAGACAATACTGCTACGCTATTGTCTCAATCCATTGCAGCGGGCAATAACGACGGAGCTAGCTGCCCCTCCGCAATTTTGAGTTTCCCGATCAGCGGAAATGTGTTCAATGACACAAACGCTATGAAAGATAATACCGTGAATGGTTCGGGAACAAATGCAGGCGGTCTCAATGCAGTTTTATATGACAATACAACGGGTGAGGTTGTAGCAGTACACGCCGTGAACTCAGACGGTACATATAGCTTTGGGGCAACTCCCGGCAACAACTATACTGTATATATTACAACCTCAACTCCAACCGTCGGACAAACTGCCAAGCCAGTTCCCTCTTTACCATCTTCATGGAATAATACCGGAGAAAATTTAGGTACACAGCCGGGAAGCGACGGTACTACTGATGGTATACTGGCCATTGGAGACGTAAATGAACCCGTTGAGAATGTGAATTTTGGTATATCCAATGCGCCCTTACCTGTTGGTTTAATGAATTTCTCTATACGTGCCCAGGAAAATGGCTCAGTACTCGTTTCTTGGAATACTGCTTGGGAAGAAAGTAATCAAAAATTCATTATTGAAAGAAGTATTGACCTGAAAGAGTTCAAACCTGTTGGTGAGATTCAGGATGTTGCCGGCACTGACAATGGGGCAAATAACTATCGCTTTGTAGACGATGCTCCATTTTCTGGAACGAGCTATTATCGTCTTAAACAAATTGACCTCGACGGAACAGTGACCATTTACCGGATTCAATCCGTTATAGTAGATGCTACATATGATGTCTTCCCTAACCCAGTTTCATCTGGTAGCGGTTTTACGCTGACGTTAGACGAAGTAACAACTGCAGATATAAAATTGTATAGCATTGCAGGTAACCCAATTGCCATAACCAAAACACATTTAAACGGATCCAGTGTTAAAATCACACCGTATGCTACATTGAAAAGCGGTATCTATATACTGAATGTTCGTGAACGTGGAACTGTACGAAAATACCGGATATTGGTTCAGTAACATACCGAGGATAACAGTTTGCGAACAGTTATTAATCTGATATCTCAAGTACTTAATAACCACCTAATAACGCCCCAGAGCCACCAATTTGTACTCATTTGGCTCCGGGGCGTTGTTTATTCTGCAATCTCTCCAAACTTATCCAACAAAAAAGCCCGTTAACCACATCTATAAGATGAACGTTAACGGGCTTTTTATGACTTGATCTTATTTCTTAAAATTTCCAGCGTACGAATGCTTCCATAGCTTCGTATTCTGCCAGACCCAACTCATCGTATAAGTGGGCAGTAGCGCTATTACGCTCCTCAGCACGTTGCCAGAACTCTCTTGAATCGTCTCCCTGGAACACAACACCATCTTTCTGAGACTGGTGCTTAAATATTCCCTGACGTTTTTTCAGAACCTGATCAGGGCTCATTGGAACCGCCATTTCAATTTCATGAATATCCCACTCAGCCCATGCGCCACGGTATAACCATACCCAGCAATCCTTCATGAAATTCTTATGCTTTGAGCGCTCAAGAGCCGCCTCAATCGCATCCCAGCAAACCTTATGTGTTCCGTGTGGATCAGCAAAGTCACCAGCTGCATATATTTGATGAGGCTTAATTTGCTCAATCAAATTTTCAACGATTTTGATATCCTCTTCCCCGATCGGTTTCTTTTGAACTGTTCCTGTTTCGTAGAATGGCATGTTCAGGAAGTGCGCATTTTCCGTAGGAATACCCACAAAGCGACAAGTTGCTTTGGCTTCCCCCTTACGCAAAATCCCTTTTACCTGACGGATCTCAGGTGTATCGATCTCACTATCCTTAGTATGTTTCAAGAAGTTTTTCGCATCCAAGAACAATTTATTAGCCTCCGGACTGTTGATCGCAAAGTTATTATTGAAGTCAACAACGAAATCGATGAAACGAAGTGCCTCATCATCGGCTACTGCAATGTTTCCTGAGGTTTGGTAGGCTACGTGTACCTCGTGTCCCTGATCCACCAAGCGCTGGAACGTTCCACCCATTGATATAATATCGTCATCTGGGTGTGGGCTGAAAATCAATACACGCTTTTTAGCAGGTTGAGCACGCTCTGGACGATTGGTGTCGTCAGCGTTTGGCTTACCTCCCGGCCATCCGGTAATGGTATGTTGTAATTGATTAAATACATTGATATTGATCTCATAACCTGCACCATACTGGGCAAGCAAATCGCTCATACCATTGTCATTATAATCTTTATCTGTCAATTTCAGAATTGGCTTTTGAAGGCTTTGCGACAAGTAAGTCACGGCCTTTTTGATCATTTTGTTATCCCAAACAACCGAATCAACCGCCCATGGAGTTTTAACGCGTGTAAGTTCAGAAGCCGCACTTTCATCTACCACAAAAGTTACGTCAGAATGCGCCTGAAGATAAGAAGCAGGATTGCGCTCTGTAACCGGACCTTCTACCGCACCACGGATCACCGCAGCCTTTCTTTCTCCCCAAGCCAACAAAACAATTCTACGTGCACTCAAAATAGGTGATACACCCAAGGTAATCGCCTTACGAGGTACTTTATGCAATCCACCAAATTCCATAGCCGCAGCAGCTCTGGTTGAATGGTCAAGCGTTATCAATCTGGTACGCGCGTTGATCAGTGAACCAGGCTCATTGAATCCAATATGACCGTTTCCACCGATACCAAGCAATTGGAAGTCCAATCCACCTACGGCATTAATTTTACTTTCATAAGAAATACAGTACTCTCTAACCATGGCAGGAGGAATAGTCCCGTCTGGAAGGAAGTAGTTCTCCTTAGCGATATCCACATGGTCAAAAAGTTGCTCCTTCATGAAACGGTGGTAACTATAAATAGAGTCCGGCTCCATTTGGTAGTATTCATCCAAATTGAAAGAAATTACATTTTTGAAGCTAAGTCCCTCCTCTTTATGCATTTTAACAAGCTTTGCATAAACGGTTTTGGGAGAAGAACCTGTTGCTAATCCTAAGACACACATTTTACCTTCCTTCTGCTTCTTCCGGATCAAATCTGCAATCTCCTGCGCTACCGCATTCGATGCTTCCTTGGAATCTGCAAAAATCTGTGTAGGGATTTTTTCGTAAGTGATGGGTTGGCCAACAGTTCCGGCTGTTGCATTGTTATCAGCGGCCTGCAATAAAATGGTTTCTGTATTCACAGTCTGATTGTCCATTGGTTAAAAATAATTCGCGAGTTTAAGAATAGGTAATAGGCAGATTATATAAAATTTATCAAAGGATGAATCTCAAAAAAACAACACCTATCAGAATCGGCTACACTTCAAATAAAGATATCTAAATCCTACGGAATGAAGCCGAACCAGGTACAAAAATACAACTCATAGGCAATATTTTTAAAAAAATTTAAAAAATAAAACATTGATAAACGATCATATATCAAGAATACCACATGAGACCTATTATTCATCCCGTTTTTTCATCAAAAATATCAATTCGGGCCTAAATTCGAAATAAAATAAACAGATAAAGCCTCCCACCAATGTCTTAAATGAAGACCCTATAAACACCCAAGTCCACTTTGTTTTCAATTGTTTTCCGAAACAGTTCTACACTTTTGTCAGAAAGTGAGTTGTAATTTTTCATTCCACAAGAAATGCTTGTATTTTTGCGGCTTAATCTACATCCAATATTTCATATTTCCCGTAAATACCATGTCTACACTTACCAGCGTTGAACGTGACACAGCCATTTTCGATCTGATCAATAAAGAAAAATTTCGTCAGGAATCGGGCATCGAACTAATTGCTTCTGAAAACTTTACGTCCAAACAAGTGATGGAGGCGGCAGGAAGTGTGCTTACCAACAAATATGCCGAAGGACTGCCAGGAAAACGTTATTACGGAGGGTGCGAGGTAGTGGATGAGATTGAGCAAATCGCAATTGACCGTTTGAAACAACTTTTCGGAGCAACTTGGGCCAACGTACAGCCTCACTCTGGAGCTCAGGCCAATACAGCGGTGTTTTTAGCTTGCTTAAATCCGGGAGATAAAATTATGGGTTTCAACCTGGCTCATGGCGGTCACCTTTCGCACGGATCTCCTGTTAACATTTCAGGTAAATATTTCCAACCTGTATTTTACGGTGTTGAGCCAGAATCAGGATTGATCGACTGGAACAAAGTGGAGGAAACTGCTGTACGCGAAAAACCAAAACTTTTGATCTGTGGAGCTTCTGCATATAGCCGCGACTGGGATTACCAACGCCTACGCGCTATCGCGGATCAGGTTGGCGCTTTGTTATTGGCCGACATCTCTCACCCAGCGGGTCTTATAGCCAAAGGATTATTGAATGATCCGTTCGATCATTGCCACATCGTAACTACCACAACCCACAAAACTCTTCGTGGACCTCGTGGAGGTGTGATCATGATGCGTAACGATTTCGAAAACCCATTCGGCATCACGACTCAAAAAGGACAACTACGCACCATGTCTTCTCTTTTAGACTCTGGTGTTTTCCCGGGTACTCAAGGTGGTCCGTTGGAACACATTATTGCTGCCAAAGCAATTGCCTTCGGTGAAGCACTGGGTGAAGGATATTACAACTACGCAACGCAGGTTGCCAAAAATGCTCAGGCTATGGCCAAAGCATTTACAGATAAAGGATACAAAATTATTTCTGGCGGTACCGACAATCACTTGATGTTGATCGATCTTCAGTCTAAAAATGGCATAAAATCCGAAATGACTGGAAAGCTTGCAGAAAACACATTGATTAAAGCGGATATTACCATCAATAAAAACATGGTTCCTTTCGACTTAAAGTCCCCAATGGTTACTTCTGGTATGCGCGTGGGTACTGCTGCCATGACCTCCCGCGGTCTGGTAGAATCGGACATGGAAAGAATCGTTGACATGATCGATAACGTATTGATCAACCATGATCAGGATGCTAAAATTGCCGCTGTTAAACAAGAAGTTAACAATTGGATGAAAGAATTCCCTTTGTATAACTAAGCAATATAAGACACTCAAAAACGGCATAGTATAAAACATTGATTACTGTGCCGTTTTTGTATTTAGGGATAGCAGTTACCCTCCATTTATAGGTTTATCTATATCCTTTTTGAATAAGAAATAACGTATACCCGCAGGGCATAAAATCCTTGTATTTTTAAGAACTTAAAGAATTGTGTGCTAAGTTGTTTTGACTTAATAAAGTTTTCATAACTTTGCACTCCAAAATTGAATTTTAATTGATATGAGCGAGAAAAACACGGATGAGTCCGGTTTTGAAATTATTGAAACACCCGAGGCTTTGGCCGGACAAATCAATAAAGCAGAGGTTTTCTTCCTGAAAAATCGTAACGTGGTTTATGGCATCGGTGGAGCTATCCTACTCGCTGTTGTCGCATTTGCTGGGTACCGTTTTTATATTGATGGTCAGGAAAGTACTGCACAAAATGCTCTTTCGAGTGTGGTTTACGACTTTGAAGCCGATTCATTGCAAAAGGCATTGAACGGTAGTGGTGGTAACGAAGGCTTATTGTCAATTGCAGATAGCTATAAAGGAACTGATGCCAGTAACCTTGCCAGTTTTTATGCCGGTGTTGCATTGTTAAAGCAAGGTAAATTTGACGAAGCCATTACCCGCCTTCAATCTTTCAGTTCTTCTGATCTGTTGTTGCAGGGTCGTGCTCAGTCACTTCTTGGTGACGCATATCTAGAGAAAAATCAAGCGGCAGAAGCTATTTCTTACTATAAGAAAGCTGCTGATTACGAAAAGAATGAATTTTTTACACCAGTATATCTGATGAAGCTTGCTCTTGCACAAGAGAAAGCAAATCTGGCTGCTGATGCTGTATCAACATATAAACGTGTGGTTGATGAGTTTCCTCTTTCCTCGGAAGTGGTAAACGCGAAGAAGTACATGGGATTGTTGGAAGGACAGGTCGGCAAATAATGGGTAACCATTACTGTTCTTGAAAAGGATAAAGCCGACAGCGGTTTTATCCTTTTTTTGTTACTACCTGATCTACAATAAGCACCTTAAATTCAGAACATTTAATAAACCATGACCGGAGCCTCTAATTTCCGGGATATTCAATATAAACTGAGCAAAGAAATATGTCTAGTGCAGATAAAAATTTAAGCGTTTTTACAACGAATGATCTCCCCGAGATCGGTAATAAAAAATTCGCTTTGGTGGTAGCAGAATGGAATAGTGAAATTACGGGAAAACTGTTTCAAGGAGCTTATGATACGCTGATCAAGTATGGAGCATTGCCCGAAAACATTGAAAAAGGAACGGTACCTGGGAGCTTTGAACTTACGTTAGCTTCGCATTGGTATGCACAACGTGACGATATTGATGCGGTAATTGCTTTAGGCGTGGTGATCAAGGGAGAAACCAAGCATGATGAATATATCAACAACGCAGTGGCACAAGGCATTACCAACGTGAGTATACAAAATAACAAGCCCGTTATATTTGGCGTACTTACGCCTAACAGTATGGAGCAAGCCATTGCACGCGCTGGTGGTGCGCATGGGAATAAAGGAGATGAGGCAGCTATGACAGCCATTAAAATGGTTGGCCTTAAAGATAAAATTTTAGTCAAGTAAGTCCGAAGTTATCTTTTTTGGGCATGAGTTGAAACAAAAATAAGCTCTGCCTAAAAGCACTATCAACCGACTGAAAGAACAAAAAACTAATTCATTCAATATTCAACATTATAATTTTATGCAAGTCTGGAAATTTGGTGGTACATCCGTAGGTAAGCCCGAGCGTATGCGTTCAATTCGTGAACTTCTTGAAAATGATCCTAATCGTAAAATTGTTGTTTTATCGGCGTTGTCGGGCTCAACGAATGCACTGATCGCTATTGGAGAACTGGCAAAAGCTTACAATGAAGAACAAGCCATTGCCAAGATAGACGAGCTTAAGGCACACTATCAAACGTTCATCGAAGAATTGTATGCCACAGAAGCAGGATTAGCCAAAGGGCAAGAAATTATTGACAGTGAATTTGGATTCATTCGTTCACTGGTGGGTATCAAACCTTTTACCATTAAGCAAGATAAAGAGCTGGTTGCAGAAGGAGAAATATTGAGTACCAAGATGTTCCAGGCCTACCTGGAAGAAGTTGGCGATAGCTCTGTACTATTACCGGCTCTAGACTTTATGCGTATAGATGCAGATGGGGAGCCTGAAATGGCAACCATTGAAGAAAAACTGGTGACTATATTGGACCAGCACACCGATGCCAAAATCATTGTAACCCAAGGATTTATCTGCCGAAACCCAAGAGAAGAAGTGGATAACCTAAAACGGGGTGGATCTGACTATACCGCTTCCTTGATCGGTGGTGCTATTCGTGCAGAAGAAATCCAGATCTGGACCGATATTGATGGGATGCACAACAACGATCCTCGTATCGTAAAACGTACTTTCCCGATCAGAGAATTGACCTTTGAAGAGGCCGCAGAACTGGCTTATTTTGGTGCCAAAATCCTTCATCCAAGTACGATTACTCCTGCTAAACTCAGAGGAGTTCCCGTACGTTTGAAAAATACCATGCAACCAGAAGCCCCGGGAACGCTTATAGCAACCCAGTCTTCTGATCGTGAAATTAAAGCCATCGCGGCCAAGGATAATATCACTGCGATATATATTCACTCAACCCGTATGCTGAATGCTTATGGCTTCTTGCGTCGTGTATTTGAGGTTTTTGAAAAATACAAAACACCGGTGGACATGATCACCACGTCGGAAGTTTCCGTTTCTGTTACCATAGACAACTCCGAGCACCTGGAAGCAATTACTGCTGAGCTGCGTGAATTTGCGGATCTTGAAGAAAATGACAGCGACCAAAACATCATTTGTATCGTAGGTAATTTCAGCGCAGACAAGGAAGGTATCGCCTTGAAAGTTTTGGAAGCGATGAAAAACATTCCGATCCGTATGATTTCATATGGCGCATCGGAGCACAATCTTTCGTTGCTGATTCATTCAAAATACAAAGAAGAAGCACTGAACGTATTGAACGAGCGTCTTTTTTACTATGAAGATGCGATGAAAACCATATTCACTGCGCAATAATTGATTGCACAAAATTGACAAACTTAAAAGGCTGAAAGCTTTTGCCGACAGCCTATAGCAATATGTTACAACCCATTTTTATCCGCGACAACAGAGACCTGACCATCGCAGGATTACAAAAAAAGCATTTTAAAGATGCGGCAGAAATCGTAGACCGCATCATTGAGCTGGATCAGGCCCGGCGTGAAGTTCAACAAGAACTCGACGACGTTTTGGCGGAGTCAAACGCCAAAGCAAGAGAAATTGGTGCACTGATGAAATCAGGGCAGAAAGAAGCTGCTGAGGCTGCCAAAGGGGATACGGTCGTTCTGAAAGAACGTTCAAAAACATTGGACGAAAAGCACAAGGAAATTGAGCAGGTATTATTGGATGAACTTGTTAAACTTCCTAACCTTCCCCATGAAAGTGTACCGGAAGGCCGTACAGCTGAGGACAATGTGAACGTATGGGAGAAAGGCGACAAGCCTACCCTTCCCGCAGGCGCATTACCCCATTGGGAGCTAATCCGGAAACTTGGTAAAAACCAGGCGCCGATCATTGATTTTGAACTTGGGAACAAAATCACAGGAGCGGGTTTCCCCGTATATAAAGGGAAAGCGGCCCGTCTACAACGTGCGATGATCTCGTTTTTCCTGGATGAAGCAAGTAAAGCAGGCTATATAGAAGTACAAACGCCCATTCTGGTCAATGCCGATTCTGGTTTTGCAACAGGACAGTTACCGGATAAAGAAGGGCAAATGTACCATGATGCACAGGATGATCTTTATTTGATCCCAACTGCCGAAGTGCCTGTTACAAACCTTTACAGAGATGTTATTGTAGCAGAATCGGAATTACCTGTTAAACACGCGGCATATACCCCTTGTTTTCGCCGTGAAGCGGGAAGCTGGGGAGCGCACGTACGTGGATTGAACCGTTTGCATCAGTTCGATAAAATTGAGATCGTACAGATCAATAAACCAGAGGAGTCGTATAAGGCCCTCGACGAAATGGTTGAACATGTAAAAGGTCTTCTTGAAAAACTAGAATTGCCCTACCGTATTCTAAGACTATGTGGTGGCGATATGGGATTCACCTCTGCACTCACCTATGATTTCGAAGTATGGTCTGCGGGGCAAGAACGCTGGCTTGAATGTAGTTCGGTTTCTAATTTTGAGACCTACCAGGCAAACCGCTTGAAGCTTCGTTACAAAACCACAGATAAAAAGACGCAGTTATTGCATACGTTGAATGGCTCCGCATTGGCGCTACCGCGGATCCTGGCATCCTTGCTAGAAAACAACCAGCAAGCAGACGGAACGGTTCGTATACCGGCTGTTTTGGTACCCTATTGCGGCTTTGATGTAATTGAATAGATCTCAAAACGACCTATAAGACTAAGCCTTCATGAAAATGGAGGCTTTTTTTGTTTAGAATTATAAATTCGCTCTTCCTGATTCCTCCTTTTTCGGAAATGCCAGCCACACAAAATATCCTGTCAGCAAAACAATGGCTGTTTGCATCAAATAATCGGTGAGCAATTCCGTCGAAGAAACAATATCAAGCGGTGCCATATAACACGGCATTCCAAGCCGCCACCAGTAAGATGGGTGAATGACACAAAGTACATTGAAAATAAGCAACAAGATCACCTGGGTACGATTGTTCCAGTTGATGACATAAAATACCAACGGCAATAAAAACAGGAATATATAATTACTATATGCGCTTTGTTGAGCCACCATCATCGTAGCATATAGCACCACCCAAACACGGGAAAGCATCACACGGAAATCCGCATGGCGGAGCCTCCAGGCCGCTATACATGCCAAACCAACGGAAGCGACCAAGCCAATCCAATTCCAGAATTTTTGTCCAACACCTATATGGTTGTAAAACCACGGATTGAGAATGGCCGGGACATTCGGCGCGCGCAGGGTTTGCGCCTCATCCATCGGTTGTGTAAACTCCCAGCCCACCAATGGATAAAGTATACCCAGCGATAAAATTCCAATGATGATCATCGGAATCATGAACTTGACCTTTTCCTTTTCCAGAAAAAAAAGTGGTACTAGAATCAGAACAAAAATGGCCTTGGTCATCAGCAAACCAATGGCCAATATAACAGAATACCACGTGACACTAACTTTACGTTCACGAACCAGATAGGCCAGCGCAACAAACAACCACATCCAAACATCCTCCTGAGCACCCACAACGCAAAGAATGAGTGATCCGGGCAAGACATAATAGATCAGAGCACGGTATAGAAACGTACCCTTAGACTGAAATGAACGGTAAAAGTGCCATGAAACCCATAGCGCAAGACCATCCATGACGGTCATGGTAAACACGATCATTTTCGGGTCGTACCATAACTTAAGCCAAATTCCCAAGAAATAAGGATACAATGGTGAGTAAGGAGACCAAAAATCTCGATAAACAACCATACCCTGAGAAGCTTTACTGCCTTCATCCCAAAAGCCATTTACATCAGATGTCGGAGCCATATTGGCCACAATGTAAATCGCAATAAAAGGTAATAACCGAAATAAAACCCATCCTGCAATTAAGGTCAATCTAACCCCTTTGTTTTCCAACCAAGATGTCAACGCCTTCCTTTTGAGGAGCATTAAAAGCAATAGGACTACACAGACTATACTGATGCCTAGTTTGGCCAAAACTATATTCATGCTGTTGCCAGGTTAGACGGAAGAACCACTTTACGGTATGTTTCCCGCAGCACCCAAAAGAAACAAAGCACATTTAAGACCTGAAGGACGTATTCAAATAGATATGAAACATTGGCAAACATCGCCGGCGATACATAAGCAGGTTGTTTGAGATATACCCAAATAAACGGTTGTACCACAGTTAGCCAATTCAGTACAAGAAGTATAACAACGTGTTTTGTCTTTCTGATATCAATAATTTCAAAAAGCACTGCCATGATATAAGCAATTACATAAGCACCCATGGCGCTAGCCTGAAAAATCATCATACACACGAAGCACGCAATAAAAATGCCGGGTAATACCTCACTCACATGCCTATGTCTTGCTTTGTATGCCATATAGACCGGTACAAACACCGTGAATAAGAGTCCAAACCAGTTAATCATGGTTGATTTCTTCTCATTGATATGAAAAATAAGCTCTACCCACGGTCTGCTTATCGAAAACAAATTCGGTGTCATCAATTGCTCGGTGTGCTGAATCGGCATCAGGAACAGATCTCCAATTTGCCAATATAGAAAGCCAACAGCAGGAATTCCCACCGCTGCCATTGTAAGAAGCATTTTCATTGGCCTTTTCACCATCACCAGCAAAGCAGGAAGTAAGAAAATAAACGTGACCTTAATCGTGAGTAGCGTCATGGCATATAGCAGCCCGATACCCACTTCATAATTATCCCGGTTTTTAATCGTATAACGCCAGATTAACAATGCCGCTCCCCAAAACCAAACCTCCTCTTGTCCATCTACCAAAATATACATAAATGCAGCCGGTAACATAAAGTATATGACCGCCAGTTGTAATGCCTTGGTTGTTCTATCCTTATAAGTCTGGTAAGTAAGCCATAAAATACCCGCTTCCATCAGAACCATAAAAAGAACAATAGCCCGCGAATTATGCCATATCCAGACCGGAATACTGATTATATAGGCATATAATGGTGCATGATACGACCAGAAATCGCGATATACGAAACCGCCTTGCTTGGCTGCTTCCGCTTTGTAGAAGAAAAATGGAATATCTCCCCGAGGATCCTCGTTGATCACCAGGAAAATTCCAATCCAAGGTATAAGTCTGAAAATGACAAATGCCATGGAAAAAATTAGCTTGTCTTTATCAAACTGCCACTTTGCAAAAAGTTCTGATCGGCTAATCGTCCAGATTATTCCAATCGTAAGCCCGAGATTGATGAGCAGTTTTAAATAGAAGACTGTAAGGACAGGCATGTGTATTAAATAACAGTAGTGAAAGAATGATGAAGTATGTGTATATAATTAAGGCGCAAACTTAAGATATCTTTTTTTCAAAATAGAGCCCAATTCACAAAGTTTTAAAGCAGTTGTAAATTCGTATGCTTGCATACTATATTTCAAAATGATATTTTTATTACTCATATCCAATAACCTTCAAGTCTTATGTCCAATACAACAACACCAAACGGTATGGATTTTAACCTGAATGAGGAACATCTGGCAGTACAGGAAGCGGCACGAGATTTTGCCACAAATGACCTTCTACCTGGCGTTATTACTAGAGATGAGGAACAAAAATTTGGTCCCGAATTAATCAAAAAAATGGGAGAGCTTGGTTTTCTCGGTATGATGGTGGCACCTGAATATGGTGGCGGAGGAATGGACACCCTATCATATGTGATTGCCATGGAAGAGATTTCCAAAATAGACGCTTCGGCTTCGGTGATGATGTCGGTCAACAACTCACTGGTATGCTGGGGACTCGAAACCTATGGAGATGAAGACCAAAAACGAAAGTATTTAACACCACTAGCAACAGGCAAAGTAATTGGTGCCTTTTGCTTATCCGAACCCGAGGCAGGTTCTGACGCCACTTCGCAACATACTACGGCTATAGATGCGGGTGAGCATTATATACTGAACGGAACTAAAAACTGGATTACAAACGGCAATTCCTCATCCATCTGTTTGGTCATTGCACATACGCATCCCGAAAAAGCCCATAAAGGCATCAATGCATTTATTGTCGAAAAGGGTACCGAAGGGTTTGTAGTCGGCAAAAAGGAAGACAAAATGGGTATACGCGCCTCCGATACGCATACACTCATGTTTTCGGATGTAAAGGTGCCCAAAGCCAATAGAATTGGTGAGGATGGTTTCGGCTTTAAATTCGCCATGAGCACTTTAAATGGTGGCAGAATTGGGATAGCAGCACAAGCACTTGGCATCGCATCGGGCGCCTATGAACGATCCCTTCAATATTCCAAAGAACGTAAAACCTTTGGTAAACCGATCAGCGAACATCAGGCCATTCAGTTTAAATTATCCGAAATGGCAACCCGTATAGAAGCGGCGCGACTACTGGTTTATAAAGCTGCTAGACTGAAAGATCAGGGTAAAGATTATATTAAAGCCGCGGCAATGGCCAAGCTATTCGCGTCGGACGTTGCCATGTGGGTCACCACCGAGGCCGTACAAATTCACGGAGGTTATGGCTATGTAAAGGAATATCATGTAGAAAGACACATGAGGGACGCAAAAATTACCCAGATTTACGAAGGTACCTCTGAAATACAAAAACTCGTTATCGCTCGTGAAATTCTGAAATGACCTATAATAGGCCCTCAGATTCATTTTATTCTAAATCTAGGACTAAAATCATATCAAAATATCACTTTTTTTCAATTTTTTGTCTGTATATAGTTGTATTAGTTTTGTACAATTTATTAGATTTGTACAAAATTTGAAAGTTTGGCACTTAAGCCGCTAAATATATACAAGCATGGAAGACTATAATAAAATTATTGAGTCGTTGGGGGTAAAATTTGTGAAAGCTCGTCATATCCGGATTTTGCAACCAATTACGATCAAAAACTTTTACGACGTACAAAACTCTCTGACTATTCTATATGATGGAGAGGTATCATTTGGATCAGAAGAATCGCAGAAGGTTGAAGAGGGAGACATGTTATTTATCCCGGGTGGAAAACACGCAACCGTAACATATGGCAATTCACAGTCTGCTAAGGCTGTATCGAATGAGGAGTTCATGACCAATCGCGATAACTATATCGAAGCGGGTCACGATCCTGCTCTGATTGGTAAGCTACCAAACTCTTTCGGATTGATTTCATTCGAAGCAAAAGTTTTTGATACGGTAAACTTCTTTACTTCTCTGGACGTTCCACCGTTCTTGATTAAAAGAGATGACCAAATAGCTGCAACCATCAATCAGATTCTTTCCGAGGATATGCTTGACACGCCAGGTAAAGGTCGTATCATCAAAATCAAAACAGAAGAAGTCGTTATTGAGATCATTCGTTACATCCTGAAAAATAAACTGTTTGTGGAGCAACTTGTTACGAACAGTACATATTTCAAAGATCCACGACTCATTGACATTTTTGCATATATCAAGGATAACCTGGGAGGAGATCTTTCTAACAAGGTTTTGGCAAATGTTGCGAACGTTTCTGAAGACTACGTTGGGCAGTACTTCAAAATGCTTACCGGTATCAATCCACAGGATTATATTGAATATCAAAGAATGGAAAAAGCGGTGGATCTGCTTCG
Source organism: uncultured Dyadobacter sp. (assembly GCA_937880795.1). GTDB lineage: Bacteria > Bacteroidota > Bacteroidia > Cytophagales > Spirosomataceae > Dyadobacter. The sequence continues at coordinate 43,627 of CALGRQ010000266.1, forward strand.
TACTTCCAAGAAAAGCATACGCGCCATTGGATCTGATGTTGGCTACAAAGACACCGCTTATTTCTGTCGTCGTTTCAAAATGATGTTCGGTATACCAGCTGGTAAAATGCGTCGTCGTGAATCGCTAATGAACGTATAGAAATTTTAATAATTAAAAAAATAGGAGCCAGCGCCAATGCACTGACTCCTATTTTTTTGCCACCTCATTACTTAACTGGCGTAAACTGAACGGCTGAAATCTTCCAATTCCCTGCCGACTTCACCACAATGACCATATAAGCCAGGTCATTGTTGAAACTAATATTTTGCAATCGACCTCTGGCGCTCCAATTGCCGGTAACCACTGTTACATCGCCATAGCTTCGTGTCCGCATACTGGATAACATACCGGAGTCTACCGTGAGATAACCCTGAACGACCCCATCGATCAGAATATTCCGATCTATCAACTGACCATCAAAACTGGTGACGGAAAAATCCGAAGCCAGAATATTGTCCAATACAACATTGTCCTCATCGAGCAACGCCTTAAAAAACATAGAAGTGCAATCCTCAGCATTGGGGGGCTGAATGTACTGGGCTCTAACTACCAATGATGTAATCAGAAATAAACCTAGCAAAGCAATTTTCTTTACCATTTTACAGAATATCGTTTATTAATTACTAATGTGATTAATAAATACGATGATTCCAAACCACGAAAGTTACCTGGCGAGAACAGAGCAGGTTAAGTCAAATGAAGCGGCTAATCCTTTACAAAGATTTCATAACTATTCATTATATGAGTAGTTTCGCTCATCAATCGTTCAAAGCAATACCTTTATCATGTTTAATCGAATAATAATACTCGGTCTTCTTACAACGCTTATCTCCTGTTCTTCCAAACCTGATAAAATCGGGCGTCTGGACCTAAATAAATGGAGGAGCGACCGTGGTGCCTGCGACAGCAAGCGAACGGCCCTCATAGACGACTTTAAGGCTGAACAAAAGCAATTGTTGGGTAAATTTATAGATGAGGTAGGCGAACTATTAGGCCGCCCTGATATACATCAACTTGGTGAACGTAACGAAAAATTTTACGTATACTTTTTGGAGAAAGGAACACATTGCGACGATATTAAAGCGCCCTCCAAAGCACGAAAAGTAATACTCAAATTTAATGCCGTAGGATTACTTTCCGAAATTACCTACCAGGATAGGCCGTTGTAAGGATGAGAACGTGTTTATATACACGGTGCAGTTATTTTCGATGGAGAAATTCTCAAACATAAAACTTCTTCACCCGTATCATTTGCTCTACCGGCTCGGGAACCATATAGCGGATGGACGAGCCTTCTTTTAGACAGGCCCTTAGATACGTTGCAGATATATCCAACAAGGGCGCCTCTACAAACCGTACCGCAGGATGATTTTTAAATATGTGAGGAGCTGAATTGGGCCGTGGATATACATACAAACCTACGTATTCCAGGATTTTGTCATGATTCTTCCATTTCGGGAATTGTGCCAAATTGTCTTCTCCCATAATCAGCTTAAATTCATGCTGAGGAAACTTCTCCTGTATACGAACCAGCGTGTCAATGGTGTAGCTGGGGCGTGGCATATGGAATTCAACGTCCGTGACTTTCAAAAGGGGATTATCGGCAATGGCACGTTGTACCATATCGTACCTGTCAAACTCATGCAACAGGCTGCTATTTTTTTTGAAAGGATTTTGAGGACTTACGACAAACCAAACCTGTTCAAGGTCGGTAGCGGATGCCATTCTATTGGCTATTATCAAATGACCCACGTGGATAGGGTTAAATGATCCAAAAAACAGGCCAATTTTCATGGTATACAGCGTATTTGAGGCAATTAAGAGGCTATGAAATCTAAAACTATCTGCTCGGCCTTCTGAAGTGTTTCCGACAAATCGTCATTCACAAGGGTGATATCAAATTTATCTTCGAAACTAAGCTCATAACGCACCTTACCCAATCTGGTTTCCAACGACTTGTCGGACTCGGTACCTCTACCGCTCAGTCGACGGATTATTTCTTGCTCAGACGATACTTTTACGAAAACGG
>CALGRQ010000267.1 GCA_937880795.1 uncultured Dyadobacter sp.
CTCTTTTCGATAAACGATTCCGCCATGCTGCACCTCCTTATGAAAGCATCTTATAATACTTCGACACACCGTTGATCCAATTACTATTGAGGTTATTTGGATCATTAGATGCGCCAACCGGAGCGTATTTCTTTTGGATTTGTTCAATCGTCGTCAGGCCCTTGTCAATGTAGTTACGCTTCAGGTTTGATGCCATCTTGTCAATGCCTTCCTGAAGTGAATTAAAGGTCATTAGGCCGTTCTTGCCCATCATTCCGCCCACATTGTTCTTGATCTTCGCTGCGCTGCTCGATCCATTTCCTGTCTCATGAATCGCAATAGCAGCCAGTAATGCAGGGTTCACACCGTACTTTTGACCTGCTGCAACAAAGGCGTTCCCTTGACCTTTCAATGCGCCACTCAACGTTTTATTCAAGTTAGCCCCACTTACTGCGCCTTTCGGGAGTGTGGGGCCCACTACTTTCCCGATGTTGCACTTGGTGCTGGTCCGTCCCATGGCAAACCATACCGTTGATAAAGCTTATATATCTCATTCGCCGATAGGCCTGAAGAAAGAATTTGTCTTTCGATGCTATCGGCATTTTGAAGATTCCCATCTTCATCATATCTAGCAGATTTATCAAGGTAACCAGTTGCATATTCTTCAGCTGTTGTTGGAGTGGCTGCCTGTGCTGCTCCTGTAGAGTATGGCGTACCTGCTGTAACTCCTTGGATTCCTTCTGGCGCAACCCCCGTAGCTTTCCAAATATCCATAAGACGACCGAAATTAGAATCTCCCGAAGACGTGTTGGCATTTTGTTGTGAAATTGCAAGCTGCTGCTGTTGTAATGCATAATCAAGCCCGTATCTCCGAACGTCCTCATCAAACTTAGCTTGATCAAAGGTGTTCTGCCACGATTGCTGACCTTCAACGAAGTTTTGTTGACGATTTTGCATGGCTTGGTTAAATTGTTGTTCATTTTTCTGCATATCCAGTTGCTGACCTTGCAGAGTTCTGCCTGGATTCACCTGACTTGCTGAATTATAGGAAACATTAGCGCCAAACTGAGTCGGATCAAGTCCCATGGCTCTCATTTGATTCCGGACAACGTCTGCCTGAGCGCTCAGTGCATCACGTTGATCCTTGGTAATGCCCTTGGTCTCAGCCTGTTGTTTCAGTCCTAACAGCGTGTTAATAGCTGTCTGTTGATCTGGTGTCAGATAATTACCGGTTAATGCAGCATCAGCCCGGGCGTTATCATATCCGCGTTGTTGCTCACCTGTTACGGAGTTCAGCGCGTTATACAGATTTCCAAGCTCAGTTTGTGAACGTGTGTCTGCGTACTGCTGTTGATTCATCAGTGGATTAAGAATGCTCATCACGTTGTTGTATTGCTGCTGTTGACGCTCACGCTCAGCCGCCAGAATCTGAGGTATCACCTGTGTCTCTAGATAAGCAGTCGCATCGTTCTGAATGCCCTGTGCTCGTTCACCCAGAGCTGTAGAACGTCCGAAACCGGAAGAACCCATCGATTCTTGCGCGGCTCGTATGCCGGCCTGTGCCTGTTTGTCTGCCTGTGCTTTATAAGCCTGATACTCCGGTGTGCTGTAAGGGTCTGACACCTGCTGATTCTTTGCATAATCCATCAAGTATTTAATGGTATCGTCGATCTGTGAACTATAAGGATTGTCTGGAAGCTTCGTATTGTTAACGATCTGGTTTTGTAGGTCCCCGATTCTTGTGTTAGCCAGGGCATTGTTATACACGCTCTGATTGGCATAGGTTGTGCCATTTACGTTTGCCGATGGAGTAACAAACGGCTGATTGTTTAAAGCAACAGTGCCATTGCTATACCCGATTGAGTTCGGATTATATCCAGCAGACTGCAAGGCCGAACGCACCGCCACACTACCAGAAGGTGCCGAGTATGATGGCGCCTTATAGGTTGGTGATGTTGTGGTTGTCGGCGTTGTTGGTGTCTTCGGTTGAGAGTAGCTGTTCCAGGCGTTATTGAAGTTTTGTGCACTCGTGTAAGCAGACCCGTTATAGTTCTTATCCGCCTTCATAAAGTTCTGACCGTTAACCGTTACATAGCCGTTTGAATAGCCTATCTTGCTATTGTCTACACCTTTCTGGTTCAAAGCCTGCCGAATGCTTTGATCATACGCATTAGCTGCCATCGTATCACTCCTTTGCAATAGAAAAAGGACCCTCATAGAGAGTCCTTTTTTGCTTTCTTACATCGATAAACGAAAGTAACCCACCACATATTGGCGGCCTGACGGGTACTTTCTAGCAGTTGGCCCACTGCATCTCAAGATTACCATATGGGTATATTTTCCTCAAACAAAAATAGACCGCCCTGGTTAAGGAATCGGTCTATTTTCTGATCGACTTACGCCGACCGCTCTTTTAGCACCTTCATTTTACCACATGGAAATATATCCCTCAACCCATACTCAAGTCAAATTGACGTTACTTCTGCAGCTCGGCCAGCTGAGCTTCGAGGTCGGAAAGTTCCTTTTGTTGTTGGCCAAGTTTTCCTTCAAGTTCGACTAAATTATCCTTGTAAATCTTTAAAGGAATTGAAGCTGTTGATGTTCCACCTGCTTGAGTAGCTTTGTCTACTTGAGCTTGGTATTCATCAATTAGCTTTTTGACATTTTCAATTTCGCTCTCGGTTGCAGAAATTTCTTTTTGTTTGTATTCGATGTTCTGTTTCAAGTTGATGATTTTTCCCTCTTTTTCAATTCGTTCATTATCCGCCTGAAGCAGCGCTTGTTGATCCACGGTATCCAACACTATCCCTCCGCTTGTTGCACTTTTTACTGTTCCTCCAAATGCATTGGTAATGAGTGCCGGGCGTTATACATTCATAGATTATATAACAACCGCCTGTCCGATAACTTCTCCAGATGTCGTTTTGACCGTTACCTGACCATCAACTTTCTTTCCTATAAAACCACTTGTTGCACCAAACGCCTGTGCAGACAACATAAATACCGCACCGGCAATGAATCCTACTACATATTTCTTCATCTACCGCACCTCATTGTTAGATTTTGGCACCATTATAGCACTTAATTTTGGGTATGGGTATGTGCAGGAACACCCTGCCATGTATAAGGAACGCCGTTAACGTCTTTAAAAACGGTGCCGATCGGTATGCCACAGTTAAACGGACCAGCCGAACCGGTATCTGCTCCCTTTGTAGCTTTAGTATCCAAATCTTGTTGCAACGACCTGCCGGTTGAATTATTAAAAAGTGTATTCCAACTGATAACCCTTGTATTTGTACTATAGATTTCAATTGCAGGCCCGGTAGAAATATTAATCACGGCATTATTACTGGTAAAACTAAATCTATTATCAGTAGGGTCATAAAATATATAAGAATCTACACCTCCAGCACTAAATTTCTCAACTGGCGAAAATTTATCTGAGGGAGAGTAAATCATTAATGAATTATCCGGGGATTTAAACGCCCCAAACATGTTGTTTGTATTGCTCATTTCTGCCTTCGGATACCCTGTCCTGTTCGTCGAAATATATGACCCGTAAATCTCTACGGATTCAATTAACCCCGAGATAATATGCCCTAGGTTAGCTGAAATGGCTGACAGCTCATTGACGTTAAGCTTATCAGCCGTAATTGTACCGGCTTCAATGACCTTGGCATTCAGGGACCTTATATTAAGGGTATCCAGATTCAGAAGCAGCTGCTTAAGCCTCTGCACCAAGTCGTTTACTTTCACAGTAACGTCATCAAAATTAGCATATGGCGGAAGGCCGCCTATATCAGGAACTGGCATATAAACACCTCCAAATAAAATACACCCTCATTTGAGGGTGCTTCTTACTTCTTCTGCTTTTTTTATGGCATCTTCTAAATTATCAAACCAACCGAAGTTCTTAGTCTTTTTATCTACGGAAATCTGCACAGTCCATTTCTTTGATTTTTTATGCCAATATACTCCACGAACACCAGATTTATTGTTTCTGTTTGGTATACCTTTATCTAGCGGCTTAATTAGCCCCTTCCTTGCTTTTTCAGCTACCTCTGAAGCTTTTTCCAATGTTTCATACGACCCATAGTTCACTCTTTTAACTACAACTGTCCACATTCCAGCGCGTTTGTGCCAGTGCACGTTTTTTACGCCGCTGGTTCTATTTGTTGAAGCCGGTTTATTCGGATCATATAACACGTTCTCATCTTCAGGAACAGTTAATTCCAGAGCATCTAACGAACCTTTCATTAATTTCGCTCTTGCTCTTTTTACAGCTTTGTTCGCTTCTTCAACCGTTTCGAAGAAACCAACATGCTGGAATTTACCATTTAGACTAAACTTACCGACCCATTTTTGTCTTTTTTTATTCCAGTAGACATTCCTAAGTCCAGAACTTTTGTTATCAGTTCGTGCTCCTTTTTGATTTTGATTATTAATGAGAACCGGTACTTCTCTAATATTGGATTTTCGGTTGTCTAAGGTATCGTGGTTAATGTGATCAACTACTAAACCATCTTTTGCATCAAGGATATATCTATGAAGACGTTCAGTACCGCGCTTACCATTAGCATCCTTTGGCTTATTCCCTATAACGTAATAGTTATTGCTTGCTGAATACCAATTAGCCATCCAGGTATTAGGGAATCTCATAACTTTCTCGAGATCATCTGTATCAATTAATGTTTCCATGACCTTATCTTTGTACTTAACGAAAATCGCTGTAACATCGCCACGTATTTCGAATTTATTTTTCATTACATATACGCCCTCCAATGAAGTCAACGCCCTCATCTATCAAGCCGAATATGTAATCGGAAAATTCATTGAACGTTGGCTTTGGATCAATATTCATTTTAGAAATTGCCTTTTTGATTGCCTGAACTTGTTCAGCACTTACCAAAGATTCGTAATTAACCATGTTATCCTCCTATTTTGGAGGCAACACCTTTCAACGATGCTTATCATGTTGTATAATTCTATGTAGGGCGTTGCCCGACTGAAACCGTTCCTTTCACGTCTGCCAGGACACAGGAACGGTTTTTATTTTTTGCTTGCTTCATATCCTTTTCTTGCCAGTTCAAACAATGCAGCGGTCCACGATGTAATTCCGTTTTCCTTTTGATACTCACTTACAATTTTGTCGATCTCAGGAGTAATATTAATACTTGTCTTTCTCAAATATCCACCTCCGATATATACGTTGTATTTACATTATATATACCGGAGTAATATTCGTCAATGCATTACTGGCAAAATTCTACTATACCGTTGTACTTCTTGTATGGTTACTGGACCAGTTCCAGTTAATTTGTACATGTAATAATTACATAAAGGAACCGTATCGAGTGGCACGATAAGGTTTTTATTTTGAGTACTGTTGGAAGTACTTATCGGATCGTATTCAATATCGAACCAATTTGAACCTGTATCATCAGGTGCAATTTGTACTTTCAATGTACTCCCTCCCGGAAAATATCCAAGCATATGCAGCTCGTATAACTCTTTTAACGCTTCCTTAATCCCATCATCGAACGGCCGGCTTTGTACCATCCATGGTATTGTTGTGCCACTGTCCGTTGTACCATCATTCATCTTGAACGTTTGCCCAGAAGTGCTTGCAGCGTAACAATCACCGTTAAGTGTGACCCCAGCATTAATGCTCGGAAGATTATTGCTATAAGGCAGCCACATTCGGTATATGTAGTCATACACCAAGCAGGTGTCTGGATAAGTGTTTGATCCCGTGGGAATGCAAAGGTAATACCTTCTGTTTGTACTGAATGCAACAGCATTACCCGCAGCAGATTTATTAATCTGATCAAGGTATTTTTTTATAGGTGCTCCAATGCCTCTTGCGGCGTCTCCGGCCCCGATATACACATCATCCATTCCCAGCCACATTAGATATGGACCGACCTCACAGATTGTCTTAGAAGCCACACAACCGATATTGTCAGATATCTGAACAAGGCGATATGAAAGTTCAGCGTTACCTGTATGATAAATGATTGCGAATGAGTCCTTCTTAAACACCCAAATCGCACCGTTATATGAATACAACCCCGAGATCGCACCGCCCGATGCGGTATAGTACTGGACCGTTCCACTGTTAGATTCGCTGGTAAAGTCCAAAGCGTCTTGAAATCCTGAGTAGTAAATATAGTCCTCTTCCCCAGAAACCCCGGCTAGATAGGCTCTGAGGCTGTCTGTGGTGATGTATTTCCCCTTTGGCATTTGAGAAATGGATGACATTGAGCTGCCGTTCCAGTAGTACCCTCCGTTAGTTGGGTTAACGAGCAACAAAGCCGGTCCATTCACATCAAAGTTTGCTGCTGCCCATTCCACGTCCGAATAAGATCCTGATATATCTGTCCACGTTGTTCCACTGCTGTTATATTGAAGTTTGGTCCCCACAGCACGTACAAGGTACTTATTTCCGTACCTGGTTAACAAATTGGTTCTAGCTCCACCGCTTGTGCCGTAGTTAGTGCGACCAGCCCTTACTTTGACTGCAGGGTAGCTATCAAAATCAAAACCATATCCATCGATTACGCAGTTTTCGTCAACAAAAAAAGAACTGTGCTCGGTGTCCAGTCCCTTTGAGAAGTTATTAGCTTTTCGTGTGGTCTTACTTGAATCCATCTGCCATTGCGCCATTATCTCCAGCACCTCCGGCCATAATTTGAAGCACGCCACGGCATCACATCAATCGGCGTAGTCCACTCAGGTTCTTGAAGCTTGGATTCCCAGATAATATTGTCGACCTTCTCTTGTTTATCGACGGCGTAATTGTTCTTCATTACAACATCTTTCCTAGCTGACGCTATGCGTTCCAGAACTCCTAATTTAAGGATCTCATGATACTTGGTAGGTAGATCAGGCTCAAGGTCCATGGTCGCCTCTGTGACCTCTGTAGGATCTGCATCACAGTAAATGTATACAGTCCGATCCGCCGGCACTCCACCTGGTACGTTTAACAAAAATGTATCCGATACGATAAGATACCAAAGGTCAGAGATATCAATGAATTGGTTATCATCATTCCGAAGCACCGGTACTTCTTGGAAATCGTTTGAGTCGTTCATTTGGTAAGTTACAACCTTGATTTTTGTTACATCAAAGTCATCAGGGAATGGATAAAGCTTCTGATCCGCAACTGTTTTGAAAGCATATGGCGGTGAATCTATTTCAAGAATATCAAATAGTTCTCGCTGTTCTTCATTTAGCCATACGAGTTTTTGAGCATTTGTGAAAGTGTTGCGATAACGAAGATTTATATCTGCTAAGATATTTATTATGTTCATGTTATAACCACCCCAATGGAATTTTTTAGATTGAAATGGTATACACACCACCGGTGTCATTGACAAGCACTCTGTATTTGTTACCGTTATTCGCAGTCCATAAAGCACCATCACTGATTTCATCGTTCCATGTAGTTGGAAAGGAATCGAATGTTCCGTTGTATGTGGCCCCTATATTTCTCATTTTATAGACTTTTCCACCCGTTCCAACAACAGTGACGATTCCACTTACTGTATTGCTTTCAATCACAATGGTTGAATCTGAACTTCTAGTAATTCCAATTGCTCCGTTTGCATACGTCCCAGTTATTACATTGTTTCTTAAATAAGCCGTTTTACAGTATTGACCATTAATCAAAATACCCCATGCATTGTCGTTAGGATTGCTTGTAATTGTATTACCAACAATTGTCAAATTATTTACTGACCCTCCAACATATTCTCCGAATGAGTCAACAATAATGTCTTGACAAATGTTATTAGAAATCACAATATTATCTGCATTTCCAGTATCTGATCCAACGGTCACAAATATCTTACCCATGACTACATTGGCATTAAAGATAATATTTTTTGAATCGTCTGCCCAGAGTGTATTCCCGAATGTATTGCCAATGACCACAGCTTGATTACTTGCGTTTTCAATTTCACACGAACCATAACTATTATAGTCATCATAGTTACCTACAACGCGTAAGAATCCATTGGTATTTATCGCATTGTAAGATGTAGCGTTTTGCCCCCCATACGTAACATTATTTTGATATGAAACATTATGAACATTAATGCATTGGAAGTGACCAGCGTTTTTGTCTTTCCAAGTTGAGGAATAACACTCTGAAACAATCACATCACTAAGCAATATCTCTGTATTCGGTTCAGTGTAGTCACCACCAGAGAAATCACAGGCATAAAAGAAATTAAAGAATTTACAGTTAAGTAACTGAAAATCAGAAACTTTGGCAGTGGGCAAATATACTCTTACTGCGATAGCGTTAATGTTATAAGATGGGCAAGTCATTGTTAAGTTTTTTATCGTAAAGTGGCTTTTTTTCGGTCGAAACCCAACATCCATTATCAAGTTTGCAGTTCCGTCAATCGTGATATATTCCTCATTTATAGGAATCTCCGACCCAGTTAAAAGGTAAGTTCCTTTCGGAAAATATAAAGTGCTATAGGGTGACAAGGAGGAAACTGCATTTATTACTGCTTGGAGATCATTTGTTATTCCATCGCCCACAGCACCAAAATCTTTGACATTAATCATCAAATTTGACGATGGCGCAGACCCGATCTGGTATATTACCTTGTTGTACCCTCCAATAAACTTAGCATTGTCCCCAAAATAATAAATATTTCCATCATTATTGATATAAGTGACAAGATATTCACCATGAGGAAAAAAAATAGCTGTCCTTCCCTGGCTGTTTGCAAGATTAACGAGCGCTTGAAGCTTGTTGGTGACATCCGTTCCATCGGGGAAAATGCCATGCTCTTGTGCATTGTAAAAAACATCGCCCCATGCTTTGATATTTGATAATGTATCCCCGATAATAGAGCTCGTTATTTCACTGACCTTACTCATCACCATGTTTACCACCGCCTCTTCCACGTCTAGGCTTATCTTTATCATTGAGCAGTTGCGCAATCTGCTCAAGAAGCAAAGTTTGCCGACGTTCTTCATTTAGCAAATCATTTTTCCATCTTTCTTCTGGTGTAACTCCCTGAAAATGATCCATGTTCCACCTCTTAGTACAAAAATAAGGGAGAGCCGAAGCCCTCCCTACGTTTATTTATCTTCCATCAGACCGGCATTCTGTAGTTCAGTAAGCAGCAAATTTAAGTTCTTTGCCACAAATACTGGGTCTACATCGCCTTTAACATTGATGGGCTTGATATGCTTGATCTTCTTGATAGGAGAAGATTCCCCGCCCTGACCGGGAAGGATTTCTTCCCCCTTAACAAAAAGACGTTCGAAGTCAGTCGGTGCAGACTTCGGAATAGGTGCAGATTGATCACGTGACTTTGACAACGTTAACCCCTCCTTACGCTGGATCCGAACCAACAATGTGGCGCCAGTTGGCAGCTTCGTTTGCTTCACGGAAGTAACCAAGCCATTTCTGTGCTCCGTTGTCTTCCATGATCGGCTTCTTCTTGAACTCTGGTTGTACGCGCCAGATATGATTGATCTTGTGACGTGGGCCCATGATCAACCAACGGTCTGTCGTCTCCCAGAAGTCGTTGACCACAAGCTCCATATCTGGCAGAACGTTCTTGTCGTTATTTACAGTGCCGGCCACCAGTGCAGACTGCAGGATTGTGGCTGCTGTGAACTGAAGTGCAGCTGGAACAACCAACTTACGAGGCGTAGAGGAAATTTTCTTTCCGCCTTCATCCCGTTGAGTACGGAAAAGAATGATTGCGTTCTTAAGAGACCCATCAGACAGTGCCTCAGTAAGCTTGTTGTCCTGTGTGCCTCCAGAATCACCAAAGTTCGGATGAGCATCAGAAATGATAGGAACGCCATCATAAGCATCTCGATCATAGAGCTCATTGAGGAATCGACCAAAGTTCTGTTCGACCGTTTCACGTCCACCATGACCAGCGTCACGAGCCATATCAGCAACTTCGCCATACTTGGCGTCATCGATTTGCTCCCGTGACATGACCACTTCAACGCCGAAAGGCTCGTAATTCGTTACGATCAACGGACCCTGCTTAAAGCGTTGTTCCTTGGCATTCTCCAGTTCTTTCTTGGATTGCCATGCACCGATGCCGGCGATAATTTGCGTGGTGTGGTTGTTGCTGTCACCCGTCTTGTTATTGGCAACCCGGGACCATTGTTCCGGCTCTTCGTCCCAGCCCTCGAAGAATGCTTCGTCAATTTTTCGTGTATAAAGGTTGTTAAACTGTCCAGTGCTCATCGGCATTTTGGTTCATCCTCCTTAAAATACCAGACCAGTGGAAATAACCACGTCTGCTGTTTTGTTTGTATTGTCGTAAGCGATAACCTGGCACATACCGCCAGTTGTGTCGTCCAGGTTGATGGAGTTTTTACCGCCTAGATCGAATTTAGTAGTGTAAAGATCGGCTTCTGTCAGGGAGGTCTTGGTTGTGCCCGCATAAGGGAACCGAAAGACAGAGTTCTTAAAGAGCGTCACACCAATGTTGTCCTTGGATGACACCGTTCCACCTGTCGTAATATCCTTGTTCGCCACACCAATCAGAGTTGTAGAACCGCCAGCAGCGACCACCACTTTACCAGTGGCCGCATCAATTTGCAGTGCGTCACCTTCTTTGATGGTTTGGTTCGCACCAACGTTAAAATATTTGACTACCGCCTGATTACGGCCGTCGATCATCTCAATAAATCGTGCCATGTATTAGGCCCTCCTTTGGCTTTTCTTCCATTTGCGGTACGATTCCAGGTCATTCGGCATGTCCATCAGCCTCCGCGCTTCCTTATCGGAAATACCGGCTTCTTTTGCAGCCAGTTGGATTTCAGGAGGCAACGGCTTCTCACTCGGAATAGAACCTGTCTCGTCCTTTTGGACAGTGCGCTTTGCTTTCGAACGCTTAGCGATTTCTCGCTGTTGTGCTTCCCTCTGCAGCTGTTTTGCTCTCTCTGGACCACCAATAGCCCAATACGCTTGTTCGGCTGTCAGGCGACCGCCAGAGTCCTTTATAAGCTGCTTGATAGGTTCTTTCATTTGCTTGATTCCAGCAAACTCCGGTTTGTCAGCCAATTCACTGATTTGGACCGTAACTCGCAGGTCATGCAGTTCCTCGGACTGCCGTTGCTGTTCCAGTTGGCTTTGCAGATAAACTTGCGCTTGGTCCTCATCCCAACCTTGTTCATAGGCCAGCTGCGCTGCCTGCTGCTGGATTCTCTGACGCTCTATGGCTTGCTGTGCCGTTACAGGATCAACACCGATCTGATCAAAGAATGCTTTATATGGGTTGAATTGTTCCTCGTATTCCTTTTTCAGTTGCTCCTCACGCTCAGCAAGCTTACGTTTCTCGCGCTCTAACGCCTTCTGGAAGGCTGTCTTTTGCGCTTCGGGTAGTTCGATATCCCCTTCATCGTCAGAATCGTCTGGTGTGTCTTCTGATGCCTCAGGTTCGATATCGTCTTCCACCTCGTCGGAGAAGTCTTCGACTTGTTCGTTATCGTCGAAAGTCTCCGGCTCTACTTCCTCTTGTACAGCGGCATCCTGTACGTCCGGTTGAGTATCCTCAACGGTCATGCCCGATTCACCTTGTTCACGCCATTCTTGCAGATTCATTGCTAATTCCTCCTTGTTTGGTTCCCGGCATCGGAACCCATATCATGCCCGTGGGCGCTGTTCGCCCGGTCAGCACCGATTT
>CALGRQ010000268.1 GCA_937880795.1 uncultured Dyadobacter sp.
AAGCCACTGCCTATTTCGGGAGTAGCCCGAAAGCTGAGGTTTATAAACAAATCTATGCAGACCTGGATCAGGCAGGTCAGGCTGGCTTGGTTTCTTATCCCTCTGTGGCCAAAGGAAGACCTTCTAAAGAAGCAGTAAGTGCCCTATATGCCAAAGTAGCATTGTACAATGAAGATTGGGCTAAATCCCTTGAAAAAGCTACGGAGGTAATTAGCTCTGCCAAATATTCCCTCATGCCAGATGTGATGGATGTGTATAGTTATTTGAAGGAAGATGCGGCAAGAGCCGAGAACATTTGGGCATACGAAGTTGATCCTATTAATCCAGGAACCTCACACCAATTAACAGGCTTGTGTGGCCCTACGGGTAGTAATGGAGTTGAGTATGCCAAAACTTCTTATGGATCTATGTTCGCCTATATGTCATTCTTCAATTCTTTCGATCCAAAAGATAAAAGGAGACAACTATTGGATACTACATACCTTGCCAAAAACGGATCATGGGTACCACAAAAGAGCATTACCCCTATTACCACAGATGCGGTATTGATTAAGAAATATCAGGATCCGGTATCTACAACTGGCTTTATTAATAATATTCCAATACTTCGTTTGGCTGATATATACCTCATAGCAGCCGAAGCAGAGGCCCGTTTGAATGGACCCACCACCAAAGCTTATGAATACATCAATGCCATCCGAAAAAGAGCCGGATTAGCCGATTTAAAAGCAGGGCTAAGCAAAGAAGCTTTCATAGAAGCCGTGCTTCATGAACGTTCGCTGGAATTTTTCGGAGAGGGAGATCGCTGGTACGACCTTACCCGTACCAATACTTTCTTACAGGTAATTCCCAAAGCGGTTAATACGGTATATCCCAGCCGCCCGGTTCAAGCAAAACATAGATATTTCCCGATTCCACAGGAAGAAATTAACGCCAATCCTAAATTGGAACAAAACCCTGACTGGAAGTAATACTTTACCGACGCAGTCTTTTATCAAAAAGGCCGCGTCGGTATAATCTTATTCTCAACAATCTCATTTCTTATGGTCATCCGGTTATATATTTTCCTTTTCACCGCACTGATCCTTTCCAGTTCAGTGACCGTGAAGGCTTTCCCGGTCATGACAACAGAGAATCAGACAATTTTAAAGGAAAAAGAGAAGGTTAGACAATTTACCATTGTTGAAAATGATACACTTTCCTATACCCTTCAACTTGCGCTAGATGAGCGAGGAAAGCCACAATATTTTTTTCGAAATATCTTCACTCCCGTATGTTACACCAATGAATGCAAACCTGTATACATCAACTTTTATTGGGACTTACTAGGCAATTATTTGCGTTACGAAATGCCAAAAGGCAAAATCCTGACCAAGGTTGACCATGACGAATTTGAGGAAAAAGACTACCAGAAACTAGCGGATATTCTATCTCGACCAAACTCCATTTTTGCAGATTTAAAAATGGAAGATTTGTTAACAAGCGGAACAGATAGTCTGACGAGTGATGTCGATGCAAAAACCGGTGCAACCCTGAAAACGATTAAAAATGATGTCATTGACGGGGCGGTTTATACCTGTTTTACACTTTGGCATATTGCTTATGGCAAACAAGTAATTAAGGAGATGAATAAAATCACCAATAGCTATCTTGACGAGTCGCTTCTCCATGCCTTTTTAGCCAGTAACAACTACCACTATCAATACCGGGCTATGGAGGAGGTCATGGATAAAACGGGAAGCATAAAAAAGACCTTTGAAAAAGACATTGAAAATGTGATTGCAGGTAAAAATCTTTTTACAGCAAGAACGGCATTGCAAAAAACCAGTCCGGACTTTTTCCAAAACACGATGAGACAAAACTGGCTTTGGAAGTTAAACCAAATTTCTTCCTATCCCATGCAAGTAGCTATACTGAAAAAAATGGCTACGATGGCTATCCAACCCGTGCTCTTACAGGAAATAGCAAGTGGAATAACACAATCAAATTCCGAACAATTTAAACTCAAAATGGCAATACTTTCAAAGCAGAACAAATTGCCTGATCCTGTATTAAACGAACTCGGAAAAGCATTGCAACATGAACAGTATGCTCCGGATGTCTACAATTTATTAATGGGGCTCAATCCGAATGCCCCAATCATAAAGGCTAAATTAAAACAGTACGAAACAGATCAATCTAACTGACTATGCAACTAAACCCTTTTAAAATACGCTACATATTAACGCTTACCTTGGCGCTAATAAGCCTGACCACGATGGCTCAAAATCATGTCTTTGTAGAAACGGAGTCATTCCAAAACAAAGGCGGCTGGGTTATTGACCAACAATCATTTGTGGTACTTAACTCCTCATATTTGATGGCGCATGGCATGGGGCGCCCTGTGAAGGATGCAACCACCACGGTTCAATTCCCAAAAGCCGGTAAATATAGAATGTGGGTAAGAACCAAAGACTGGGCTCCTTTCCCTAAGGGGCCAGGTAAGTTTCAAATTGCCATTGACGGCACTACTCTTCCTCAGGTTTTTGGAGAAAGC
>CALGRQ010000269.1 GCA_937880795.1 uncultured Dyadobacter sp.
GAAAATAAGGAAAACATAACCCTTTGGTTGAATAAGCCAGAGAAGATGGGCGACTATATGCTTACCTGGCGTGATGTGCGGGTAGAGCCTCGTCATATTCCCGGATATATCCCGAAAAGTTGGGTTGACATCATAGAAAACGACTATCGTGCCGTAGCCCTCAGAGATATCGTATACAACGATAAAAAGTATTACGGAAAAGGTGATACCCTGGAAATTTCTCCTGAAAACTTCTATTACGAAATCGAATACAGAGAGCCGTCCGGTAAAGTTTTCCACCTTTATCCGCGCGTTCAGATTAACCCTAAAATGGGAGGTATTGTGGTTTCTCCGGATATCAGCCGCGAATTGGATAAGGATTTGTACACTTATGTATCCATGGTAACCAACCCTACGGCAGAGCCTGTATGGAGCCAAACGGAGAATTTTACCGTGAGTATGAGTGATACTTTCTTCATTAACGACTACGTTGCCATTCTTGACAATGTTGTTCGTACTGATTCAGTAGACGGTGTTACCCTAGGGGCTGGCGATGCAGCTGTAAAGGCGATGATACGTGTACTTGATAAAGAAAATGAGTATGTAATCACACCATCCTTTGTTATTCGTGACCGCATGGTTGCCCGCAAAACCGAAGTTAATAATGACCTTGGTCTTCGTGTACAGTTCCAAGAAATCAATCCGCAAACAGGTCAATTCTCTTTTGCCGTAAATACTACGCAACGCGACTTTATCGTAATGAAGGCCACCGAAAAGCCTCTCATTAACATATTATGGTTGGGTACATTTGTACTGATGTTCGGCCTTATATTAGCTACCATCCGACGATTTAAGGATTTTATTAAAATGAGGGATCGTGAAACCGCTGCGGCGAATAAAAAAGAACGCATAAAACCTCAAACTGTGTAATATAGCTTGTTGTATACAAAAAAATCCGGGAACCTTTCGTCCCGGATTTTTTTGTACCCTATTTACGCTTAATCCTATTTTAGCGCGCTGTCTTTTGGTTTAAAACGCAATTTATAATACGCAATTTCACGCTCAAAAACCATAAACTCCGTGCCTGGACAAGCAGCCCTAAGCTCAGTCAGCTGTTTTACGGCCAGCTTCGTATCCAACTGCCATAGTGTTCCGCTTTTCAGAGAAGCATGATCCTCGTCCAAAGTCTTTTGCAACTTTTTAAGTATATCCACAGCCTCTTCCAAACCCGGCACCGGCCGAATATCAGTCAACTGCTTTTCGCTAAATCGAAAAAGATACAGTTCCTTACTATCCTTTTTGATGGTATCGGCCACCGCAAAGGTTTGGTTCAGCAATGCACAGTTTTGCCCGTTCGAGGTGAACGAAAGCATAGCGAGCATGGCCGATATTCCATATTTTAACGCTATTGGTCTCAAAACTTAAACCCTAATCGTGTGAAGAAAAAAGCCCCATTACTACCCATTTGTACGGGATCCCATGCCCCACCAGACTCTGTTAATGCCGGAGTATGCATGTCAGGATACGTATTCAAAATGTTGCTACCACCAATGGATGCCGTTATACTTTTGGAGAATTTATAACTTGCGGTCAGATCAACCTGAACTTTTGCTTTATATACATCCGTGTACTCTGATGCCTTATATTCTTCCTTGGTTACCTCATTTTTCAAAGCTCCGTAATTCCAATTAATCAAACTTATTTCGCCAAAACGTACACCACGTAACATAAAGCTTAGTTTATCGACGGTATAGTCAAACGTTAAATTGATTTTTGATGGTGGCGCAGATGCCAAGACAAAGTGCCGTTCTCTTTCGCTAAAATAGTTTTCCTCTTTGCCTTTCAGCTTTGGACTTGTATTGATCGCACCTAGTTCCATCTTATTGAAGTTGGCTGCCAAAGTGGTGTTTAGCCTCCCGTTGCCGAGCGAGGTGCTATGCGCAACAATTACGTCAATTCCGTACGTTGTAGTTGATGATAAAGCATTGGTAAAAAACTGAGCTTCACCCACTCGCAAGGATTTTAACAAATTACCGATTTCCTTATCCTCGTCACTAAACTGCCCCGTTAACACCACACGATCCTTTACCTTCACATAATACCCATCCACTGTAACACTTAACCCAGATACTGGCGTCATAGTTATACCCAAACTGGCATTTTCAGAAGTTTCTTGTTTTAGTTCGGGTATACCCAATAACTTGGTTACGGGACTTCCATTATTCGCCAACAATACTTCAACTGGCTCCCCAGCTACAAAATTTGTAAACTTCGTATTAAAATATTTTTGCGCCAACGATGGAGCTCTAAATCCAGTACTAACCGATCCACGAATGGCATAATGGTTATTCAACTTATAGCGTAAGCCTACTTTACCATTCACAGTACTTCCAAAATCGCTATAATTTTCAAAGCGCCCGGCTATATCTACCAGTAACTTCTTCGTTAGATCCGCTTCCAAATCTAAATAGCCTGCCACGTTAGACCTTTTTTCGTTCACTTCATTTTCGGGTGCAAAACCCGGGAAACCTTGCGCTCCGCCTTCATACCGAAAATCGTAGTTGTAGTAAGAAGGTCTTTCACCCTGCAAAATCTTATAGCGCTCCGTTCTGTACTCACCGCCAAATGCAATGTTCAAACCATTAAAGACACTTTTGTAATATCTCGAAATATTCAAATTGCTCACATTTTGACCCAATTGAAGGGCTCCTGCCTTGAACGACGTGCGTGAGTGGGGACCTAGCGAACGGTTCAAGGAATTATCAACCGAAAACTTAAATTTATTAAACCCATAAGTATTGCTGGCATCTATATTCCAATCTTTCCAAACCCATTTCAACCCTCCTGTAACAGCCTGGTCATCAATATTACTACCAATAATTGGATCAAAACCGTTCGGATAAATGGTCGGAATATTGCGTTCATCATCCGCCTTTCTCGTCCAGGCGTATGCATCTCCCCGACGCTTATTAACCCCACCAAAACTATATAGTTGCACGTTTCTCCATAGCGGAACCATCCCGTTATAATAAAACGACATATTTTCAACCTTTGGGTCGCCATACTCTCTGCGGACAATATCCTTCTCTGGATGCGTATCGGCACGGTTGGTATGCGCCCGACTGTTATAATCACCCGTCATATTCACAAAGCCCCTCTTCCCAATTTTCAATCCGTAATTCACATTCGCATTGTAATTAAGACCATCAAAGCTTTTACCGTCGGCCCTGTATTTAGCCATATAAATACCTGCATTGGCATTGGCCGTAAGCTGATTCACATTTTCTTTCAAAACAATGTTAATCACCCCCGCTATTGCATCCGAACCATACTGTGCAGCTGCTCCATCGCGCAAAACTTCAATTCTTTCAATGGCCGCAGCTGGTATAGCGTTCAGGTCTGTACCGGTATTACCACGCCCTCTGGTCCCAAACATATTCACCAGCGCAGATTGATGTCGGCGCTTACCATTAATTAGGACAAGCGTCTGATCCGGTCCCAAACCTCGTAACGTAGCCGGATCAACATGATCTGCCCCATCCGATCCGGTTTGTCGGTTGGAATTAAACGATGGCGCCGCATATTGTAACAATTGATTAATGTCCAGCTGTCCCTGTTTACTGCTCATTTCCTGAACATTAATGATGTCAACCGGGGATGGCGTATCTGTCGCCGAACGATTCATGTTTCTTGAACCAACCACCGTAACCTGATTCAGCAATGTGGCGTCCTGCAATGTAAAGTTTTGAGTTCCCTTCCCATCAATACTTCTTTCCTCTTTGTTATATCCTACAAAGCTGACCACGAGTGTCGCATTCACATAACTAACTGTTAATGAATACACTCCATTTCCATCCGTGGTTGTGCCATTGTTAGTCCCCTTTTCGATGACCGATGCACCGGGAAGAGCCTCCCCTTTTTCATCCAATACTTTTCCGGCAACCTTATATTTCTGTGCAAAAACAGAAA
Source organism: uncultured Dyadobacter sp. (assembly GCA_937880795.1). Classification (GTDB taxonomy): domain Bacteria; phylum Bacteroidota; class Bacteroidia; order Cytophagales; family Spirosomataceae; genus Dyadobacter. The sequence continues at coordinate 3,949 of CALGRQ010000269.1, forward strand.
TAGAGAGCATAACCATTAAAATTGAAAAGCAAATTTTATTCATACATGTATAGTTTTAATAAAAGCAGAATGTAAATAAAACAATAAATTCTTTGGGCTGTCTTGTAGAATTAAAATTTTATCTTTGCCTTAGAAAAATGCTATCTAAGTTTAAATTTAAAATTATGCTTGCATCGTTGTTAAAATCGTCGTTGGGTCGGCTTCGCGTCATAGCATTCCTGGAAGGAATTTCATTTCTTCTTTTGCTAGGAATTGCTATGCCTCTAAAATATATGGCTGGTGTTCCGGAAGGAGTTCGGATAATTGGAATGGCCCACGGTGTACTTTTTGTGCTATATGTACTACTTCTAGTACAGGTGAGCATCGAAAAAAACTGGTCCTGGAAAAAGGGAACTTTGGCTTTTATTGCATCATTAATTCCATTTGGCACTTTTTATGCAGATGCGAAATGGTTCAAAGATTAAACGGACTTATTAAGTCCGTTTTTTTATATATCGAATTTCAGGATAACGTCCTGTCCATTGCCTAAACCAACAACCTTGAAAAAATTTCTATACTCACTCCTGCTTCTCTTTATTTTCTTCAATTCGGCATTTGCACAAAAGCCCAATGATAAATACAGATACCACATTCAGCCAGCTACCTCAGAAATTAAAGTAGATGGCGTTGCCGACGATCATGCCTGGAACGATACGCAGCTGGCGTCCGATTTCTTTATGATCACCCCTATGGACACCAGTTTTGCCAAGTGTCGTACAGATGTACGTATGTCTTACGACAGGCATAACCTCTATATCCTGGTGGTCAATTATAAGCCCGTTAAAGGCACATTGATTGTTGAATCGCTTAAACGTGATTTTAGTTTTGGAAAGAATGATAACTTTCTTCTTTTCATGGACACCTTTGACGACCGTACCAATGGCTTTTCATTTGGTGCCAACGCAGCCGGTGCGCCCTGGGATGGGCAAATGGGTGACGGAGGATCCGTGGATCTGAGCTGGGACAACAAATGGGTCTCGGAAGTAAAAAACGATGACGACAAATGGGTTTGGGAAGCGGCCATTCCCTTTAAAAGCATTCGGTATAAGACTGGCATTACAGAATGGGGAATTAATTTCAGCCGGCAGGATCTGACCATTTCGGAAAAATCGGCCTGGGCACCGGTTCCACGTCAATTCCCTTCGGCATCTCTTGCTTATACGGGTGTACTTGTTTGGGAAACCCCTCCCCCAACTCCCGGACCTAATATTTCATTCATACCATATGCTGCCACCCGGCTTACCCGGGACTATGAAAAAGGCACCCCCAATAAATACAAACCAACAGTTGGTGGAGATGTTAAAATTGGTTTAACACCCTCCCTCAATCTGGATTTAACGGTCAATCCCGATTTCTCACAAGTGGATGTGGACGTACAGCAAACAAATCTCAACCGCTTTGAACTATTTTTCCCGGAAAGAAGACAGTTTTTCCTGGAAAACGCCGATCTCTTCGCCAACTTTGGCTATGCCACCTTACGGCCGTTTTTTTCAAGACGGATTGGACTAGGTGTTCCCATTCAATTTGGGGCCCGAATGAGCGGGAAACTCAATAAAAACTGGCGTATTGGTGTCCTAGACGTGCAGACTGCCGCACAAGATAGCACCCCTAAAAATAATTATGCGGTATTTGCCTTGCAGCGACAGGTGTTGGCACGATCCAATGTGCGACTTTTGTTTGTAAACAGGGATGCCATCAACTTCTCTCATGAAAAACACAACGGGACAAACCAATATAACAGGAATATAGGTGCGGAATTCAACCTGGCCAGCGCCAGCAACCTATGGACAGGAAAGGTGATGTTCCTGAAATCATTTACACCCGGAAAATCTGATGATGACTTCTCGCACGCAGCTGACCTAAAATTCAACAAAGCCAATTTTTTCTGGCAGTGGCAGCACGAATATGTGGGAAAGAATTACAATGCCGAGGTAGGATATGTTCCCAATGCCACACGAATGGGTTACTATAAGATAAGTCCCAATATAGGCTACTTATTTTTTGTGAAATCAAAGAGTGTCATTAGCCATGGCCCTAAGTTGGTGAGCAATATATACTGGGACAAGCAAAAGGATGTCAGTGATAAAGAATACATATTTTCGTATAATATCAACTTTATCAATCGGGCTACCATATCGGTATGGGGTGCCAGTAATTATGTACGCTTGCTTCGGCCATTCGATCCTACCAATTTGGGAGGATTTAAACTGGAAACGGGCTCGGAACATAGCTGGAAATCGGCAGGTTTTGATGTGGCGTCTGGTCCACAAAACCGCTTTACATACAATGCTTCGGCCGTTTTTGGTGGTTATTACCACGGCGGACACCGCAATAACCTCCGTGCCGAACTGGGTTACCGCTTCCAACCCTATGTAGCCATTGCCATGGCTGGTAATTATAACGATATCCGTCTGGCCGCGCCATGGAACAGAACCGAACTATGGCTCGTTGGACCTCGTGTGGATGTTACCTTCACCAATCGACTTTTCTTTACAACCTTTATGCAGTACAACAACCAGGCCGACAATATCAACCTTAATTCAAGGTTACAATGGCGCTATAAGCCCGCGTCCGACCTATTCCTGGTTTATACGGACAATTATCTGCCGGAAAACTTTAAAGTCAAAAATCGTGCGATTATTCTCAAATTCACCTATTGGTTAAATATTTGATTGGAATAGTCCGCTCAGCCTAGCCTAACACGTCATTCACTCCACCTCATTTTAAGCAAAACTAGGTGGAGTGCAACAATACTTCTTCACGAAACGTACAGTCAAGTATGATATTTTAAGAGTTACTATCGGTGACACTAAATATTATATTCAATATTGAACATTTGTGACTGTTCCTGTCAATCACAAATGTCCTTGATCCTGACAGTACTTATGATTATTCAACTTTGTGGCCTTTCTGGCGCAGGCAAAACTACTCTTGCACATTCTGTTCAAGAACAACTCACAAAAGCTGGCACTCCGGTAGAAGTAATTGATGGGGACCTATACAGAAGCAAACTTTCCAAAGATCTGGGATACAGCCGCATAGACCGAAAAGAAAATATCCTTCGCCTCGGTTTTTTAGCCAGTCGATTTTCATCACATGGCGTGGTATGTATCATGAGCGTAATCAATCCTTATGCCGATGTCCGAAATCAAATCGTGGCCAAATATCCTAATGTCAAAACGATTTTTATAGATTGCCCCATCTCTGTTCTTCAAAAAAGAGATACCAAAGGACTCTACAAAAGAGCTTCTTTGCCCGACGATCACCCTGATAAAATTTCAAACCTTACCGGCGTAAATGACCCTTTCGATGCCCCTATTCTCCCCGATTTGTATATAAACACCGCTAAGCAGAGCATTTCGGAATGCACCGCTACGATTCTTAAATTCATAAAGGAACAAACACGTTTATAAACTTCACCATGAATACCCAAAAAGTTATTATATCGGGCATGCACCGTTCAGGCACTTCTCTCATTACCCAATGGCTGTCACAATGTGGCTTAATGATTGGAGAACAATTGCTAGGAAAAGGAATTGGCAATGACGACGGACATTTTGAAGATCTGGAATTTTACAAATTTCATCTTGGCGTACTGAATTCGCAGCAACAACCCGAGTCAGGATATGTATTGGAAGAGCTTGCACCCATGACCGAAGCTCAGCTAGCGATTGCCCGCCAACTAATTGAAAGCAGAAATGAAAAATTTAACCAGTGGGGTTGGAAAGATCCAAGAACATGCCTCTTCCTCAACGATTATCATCAACTGATACCTGATGCCAACTATCTGATCATCATCCGGGATTTTCAAGCCATAGTTACTTCACTGATTAAAAGGGACTACAAGGTCATCCATAACAATGATCCGGTAAATCCTAACCCCGGTTTCTTTGAAAGAATTAAAATAGCAAGAGCCAAAAAGAAAGAAATAGATAACTTATGCAGAACTAATGCGTCTTTCTTCTTAAAAGTTTGGATTCAGTATAGCCGACATCTTTTAACGCTTACGCAACAAATACCCGCGGAACGCTTTCGGGTTATCAACTACCAATCTCTCCTGGAAAAGGATAGATTCATATTTAACGATATTTGTAAAAACTGGAACTTAAATCTGAACTATATAGACTTCCGCACTATTTTCAAACCTTCTATGATTAATGAGAGTCTACCTTTGGAGAAGTTCATCGACCCCTTTATTTTAGCAGAAGCTAATGATCTCCAGAAAAAGTTGATGAGCCATTTAGCAGTATAACCGGGAAAAAGGATTTCAATAAAAGACCTCAATATTCTTGCTTTTCAGTAAACCGAATTGCTGACCATATCTGGCCTCCCGATCCTCTTTCAGAAATGGATTGCCTCTAAGGTACAATTTATCCATTTTTTGAAGCGCCAAAATCTCAACTGGAAACTCTGTAAAATTATTGGATGACAAGTCCAGTTCCTGCAACTTGGAAAAGGTGGTTACAGCAGCGGGGAAATCGGTGAACCAGTTAAATCCAAGGTCCAAAATTTCAAGATTCTCCAATTGCGATATACTTTTAGGCAGTTTACTCAACCGATTGTGGTGCGCATACAGGTTCGTGAGGTTTTTGAATTTACCGACTTTGGTCGGCAGTTCAGCCAACTGATTGTTGGCAACCGCAAGATGTGTCAACTTTTTTAGTTTGGTCACCGACTCAGGTAAACTGGTCAGTTGGTTGTAGTACAAATCGAGTACTTCAAGACCTTTTAGTTTTTTAATTCCCCGCGGCAGAACCTCGATATGCGCTTTATAAAAGTTAACATCTTTCACCTCTTTCAACTTTCTAAAACTGCCATTGGATAAATCCGACAATTCATTTAGTCCCAACCAGAGTGTTTCCAGTTTCTTACAGTTACGCACCCCGTCAGGAATATCAGTCAGAAGATTAGACTGTAAATTCAACAACTTCAAACTTTTGTTTTCCGTTAATTGTAAACTAGTGTTTCGCAGTATATTACCTGTCAATTTCAAATGTTTGAGCTTCGGAAGCCGCTTAAAATCGATTTTAACCTGCTCGATGTCGTTGTTGGCCAAACTCAGCAATTCCAGATTGGGGAAGCGGTATATTACCTGAGGAACAGCATCCAGCAAGGCTGATTCAAGCATCAACTCTTTTACTCCAAGCGTGTCTTGGATTGTAAGAGCCTCCTCTAAGGATTTAATTACACTTTGCTTCTTCACAATCACCTTTTCAGCCCGGTTATTTTCTTTGACGAATTTTTTCATCAAGCTATCCTGCTTCGCCACTTCTTTCGGATCTGGATTGTTAGCTTCTATAAACGTCCAAACTGTAAGTTGACCTTTCTTTCCTAGATGTCTCCGCGATATAAATTTTTTCATAAGCGCTGGTAGTGCCAGATCCACCACACGGTAAATGGAGTCCGCATTTAATCTGCTCTGGGTATTATTTTCTTTTTTCAATATTACCATCCTACCCTGTTCATCCGCCCTGTATTTCCAATGATCAATTTTTCCCTGATCATTGATGTACAGCGTTGTGTTGAAATACATTTTATGACGTATATCATTCCCCAGCGCCTTCCCATAAATCTCTTTGACTTGGACCACAATACTATGTGGAATGTCCAAACCAACATCAGGATCGCCGGGATACCTTGCATCCAGCCCCTTTATATCCTGTTTGTTCTGCTGTATGTTTGAAGGATTGATTACAATAGGTTGAGCGCCCAAAGACATACCCAAAAGTGAAAACAATATAAATATGATTATTTTCATGATAAATAGTAGTTATGTTTTATTCAAATATAACTAAGTATTTAGTCAAATCAATCAATCACATTAAATTTTCTTATATATAAAATATATTATCGGCATAAATGGCATATTTGGCGAAAGCTAGCGCCCTCCTGCAATCCCTCTCACGTACAAATAATCGTACATATACACGCATGATTACGCTCAAAAGAATTGAGAAATGAATGAACCGTCGGTGCATGTATAGACACTTGCACCACTGGCATTA
>CALGRQ010000270.1 GCA_937880795.1 uncultured Dyadobacter sp.
AAAAGGAATAGCTATCGTTGAAGTCGGCCGCATGTAATACGACCTGATTATCGGTACGAGGCGCGATGACAAAATACACAGCTTTGTCAACACTGGCGGGCAGTACAAAACCATTGTTGTAATCGGTATGTTCGCCTATAAGATTAATTCTTCCCGGAGAGCGGAAGACGCGCGGCGTTGAAGCATCCGTCGAGCCAAATTGTTGAAAGTATTTCGCCCTGATTTGCTCGGCAATATGATTTTCTGAAACTGACATTATGTTTTTATATAGAGTTGGCCGCATTGGAGCAGGCAGCTGAATGATTTAATTTTAACTCAGGACGGTATTGTTCAATACCCCCTGGATAAGTTGATTTGATCTACAATATTACTTCCGTTTTCTATTGCGAAAATGTTATTGAGGAATAAATCTACTTTACCCAAGTGTTCATTTTGTCGTCCTCCACCCGTATGTTGCGTAAGGATAACGTTATCCATGGTCCAGAGTGGGCTGTCTTCGGGTAGCGGCTCAATTTCGGTCACATCCAGCACCGCTCCGTCCAGCTGCTTGGAATTTAACGCATCTATTAAAGCAACTTCATCTGTCGTAGCACCTCGTCCCACGCTCGCGTAAACTGCGCCCTTTTTAAGCGTATTAAAAAAGTCGGCATTTACAAAATGGACAGCGGTGCCCGGTAAAGTATTGATCACCAGGTCGGCATGCGGAAGCTCCCGAAAGAGGTCGTCTCTTGAGTGTAAGTCGGCCTCCGGCGAGGTACGTGCGAGCATATGTGTGTAACAACCAAAACCTTTGAGGATAGCGTTCACCGCCTGACCAATTGTACCAGCTCCAAGAATAATTACATTTTGCTGGTAAAGTATTTTTAGGTCGGCGCGGAGGTTAGCGCCAACCCACTTGGACTGTTGTTGAAGCAATGTGAGTGAGTCGAGGCCTCGGTATAGTGCTGCCACACCGCCTACGATGGTTTCGGCACAGGGACGGGCAAACCAATTGCCCATGTTGGCTACCTTAACCTCTTCGTTTACATTGACTGAGCTATATTGGTCAAAACCGGCAGAATCTAATTGCCAGAATTTAAGCGCCGATGGGGTGGTTTCAAACCATTCAACAGGCGGATTACCTAAAATAAACTCTGCCCGGTTAAAAATTTCCCGAGCTTTGCGGTCGTCTGAAAAATTGGCTTTAAAGTAAATTTCATAACGTGGAGACAAGGCTGTAGTCAACTTGTTGCGAAGCATTTCATCCAACATTGAGTGGCAATAGATGATCATCGTTTTGTTGTTAAATGGAGTTGGACTCCTGAAGACTGCACTGATTTAATTTGTTCGAATTGCATTTAGATCACTGACCTTCTGCCGAACCAAGATTATCTGTATTTAATGGACAAGACACCACAACGGTTGTTCCCTCGCCTAGCTTGCTATCGAAAACTAGCGTGCCAGCAAATGCCAGAGCCCGTTGTTTTAAGTTGATCAAACCGTTTCCATTAGACTTATGTGTATGATATTCAAAACCTACACCATCGTCTTTTAAACTAAGATACAGCTGATTGGCTTCAACCGACATTTGAATATAAACATTTTGTGCCTTTGAATGCCTTACAATGTTATGCAAAATCTCTTTATAAACTAAAAACAAATTACGACGATGCTCAGCGGGAATACGGGTATCCATTTCCTCGGAAGGAAATTCTATATCCAAGGCAATGGGGTGGTGCTCCAATATTGTATATGCCGTTTCTTTCAGGCGGAAGGAAAAATTGCCTATAGAATCGTGAGCAGAATGTAAACTCCAGATAATTTCCCGCATACGCGTGATTACTTTTCTGGACGTTTCGCCAATGTGGTTAATCGTTCTTTCAGCTTCATTACCCGTTAATTTCAATTGTTTGATTGCCGCATAACTCATCACACTGATACTGCTCAGATCTGCACCTAGTTCATCATGAAGGTCACGGGAAATATCGTCCCGGATACGAAGAATGGCAGCTTGCTTTTTTTCATTTTCCAAAAGCTGGTCAATGAGCTGTTTTTGTGCTTCTATTTTTTCAAGTTCGTTTCTTCTGTTCAAAACTGACATCCCGAGTGTAAAACATAGGACTTCCAGAACAACACCGAATTGAATGTAGGTTACAGGAAAGGAAAAGGGGTTTTGCGGATTGCGATCAAAATAGGAGGGAAGGAAATTGGTTCCCAGCGCGAAAAGACATCCCAAAACGAAAAAGAAGGAGCCAGCAATAAAGTAACCAACGGATATATCCCGTAATTTTAGAATGCGCGGTACCACTATAAGAGCCCCCACGGAAAGGATACATCTGAAAATGATATAGTTCATGCTTTTAACCTCCGACGGGATATCGATAAAATAGAATAGGAAATCCAACGCGATTTCTACAATAAGAATGATATTCAGAATCTTCAATACCTTATGGCTGTACGGATCCAGTCGGGGAATATTGATCAATAAAATGGCGAAACGGATATATAGCAAAAATGCAAAGGATTCGGTAACGGCTACTTTAAGGTTTGTACCGGGCTTGTAGTTAGGGTTGCCATAGTCAATATCATCCCAATAAAAGGAAATGATCATGCAGGTTATATAGAGGGCATATTGCCAATATATGGCTTTGCGGTGCTGCATGTATGAAAATAGTGCATATAGCACCATCATACATAACATCCCATCCAGAAATAAACGAAGCTGAGGGAAATGTAAAGTAGCTAACATATTAACCATTCAGGGTTAGGTAGTTATAGCAATTTACACATGTTTTACGGAATAACCATTTTGCTTAGTGCAATTGGGGGATTGAGATAAAAAAGGTGAATTTTATGCTTATCCGGGAAAATCTAATGAGAACAGAATATCCATCTGTTGATGGTTGGATGCGAAGAGGAGTGACGAAAATGCTTAATCTACTTTTTTGTATTGATAAGTGGAATCTTTTCCAACCTGTAAGATGAGCTTGCCCGGTTCCATATGAAAAGGTACCGTCTTGTTGGCCAAATGACTCACATATTCACTTTCAAAACTCATGTTTTGACATGCCATGAGCGTTCCAGAAAAACGACCAAATCGTATCTTTTTACCTTGAATTTCAATGGAGCCGCTAAATTCATTGCAACCGGCAAACGCGAAAACCTGGTTTCGGTTCAGGATCAGTTCCAGGCGTGGGAGCCCCTTGGGAAATTGTGTGATATCGATACTGTTCTGATTAACACTTTCGAGTACCCATATGTCGTTCAACCGGTAATCGGACAGAAATGTACCGCATCCGGTATACTTATTTTTACCGTAGGTAACTTCCACTGTCTTGGCAAACTCTTTGCCCGACATGTTGTCTTCACACAGTTTATCAAAAATCATGACGTGAAGATCGCGGTCACCCACTTTGGTACGATACCCCGTGGCGGCTACGTCCATCGGTTTAATTCCTTTTGGGGTAGGTATAACGACAGAATCCCCGTTCAACGTTTTGAACGTAAGCGTGCTGTCCATGTTCATTTCGAGAGACCAAAATGGCTCGTTGCCTGATGCCGTAAAATCAATCCCATTTTCAAGCTTGGCCATTACGTGGTCCGAGTTCTTAACGGGCCCCTTTTCGCCATAATCCATCGATGGAGAATGGTTGCTCACTCTTTGCTGCTGGCTGCAAGCCATTAATCCCAAAAGGGCCAGAAACGGAATGACAAGGTGTTTCATTCAATATTTTTTATCATGAGCCAGATGTCTGACACTATAAGACGATCCGGTTTCCTTTATTTTAATTTTACAAGTATATGTTTTCCTTTAGATCGAAACGCTGCCGATTCATAAGCCATGTTATCTTCGATGATGACTTTAAGCTCATTTTGTATCTCTGGGTAGTCATGGCTAAGATTGAACAAGACCTGTAATGAAAAGGCTTTTACAGCAATGGCAGTCCCCCGATTTTGTATAAAGTTAAAACAAAGGTTTAAAAGCCTACCATGATAAACATCAGGTATTTCAATATTTTGAAGTATTCTTAAAATATTTCTGGTGACGGCATTGTGTATCAGAGGGTTCTCAAGTTGATCTACGAGGACGCCAATATATGGGTTTATGATATGTGGGCTTTTTTGAGTGGCCCAACTTACGCACCAAGCTGCCCGTTGAACGAGTCGCACATCTTTTGAGAGCAGACATTGAATCAATTCTGAAAAGCCATCATCGCATGAA